>NZ_CAXLMO010000044.1:0-2708 GCF_964187635.1 Candidatus Seribacter sulfatis
AGTCAGGGGGGCGATCGATGAAGGTTTGTCAGAAGCTGGAAGCGGCAGGGTTTACCAAGATCGTAAATGTGGAAGGTGGAACTTCCGCATGGCAGTCGGCCGGACTTCCCGTAGTAGAGGGAAAGAAAGTCATGTCACTGGAAAGACAAGTGCGGATCGCCGCGGGGTCTCTCGTCGTAATCGGGGCGGTCGTTGGACAATTCGTGCATCCGGCTGGGTACGGATTATCGGCTTTCATCGGAGCAGGGTTGGTATTTGCCGGCGTAACTGACACCTGCGGGATGGGGATGATGATTGCCAAGATGCCCTGGAACCGGGCCTAGTAAGCATTCCTACCAGACTTCCACGGGGCCCTTGGGCACGCCGATTGCTTTTCTTTGTTTTGCCTGAAAGGCATCCTCTTCTTCCATGAAAGAGGCAACCATCGGTGCCATTTGATAACGCTTCAGCAATTCGCCCTTTTCATCGGTAAATTGTTTTCTCCATTCGAGGTAATCTGAAAGAACCTTATCAAAATCCGAACGAGAACTAATTCGTACCACTGCGGTGTTAAATGGTTTAACCGGTCCAAATCGTTTAGAATACCAGGGTGCTACTTTCCGAAACTGGAGCGATCCACGGTCTTCCCCAAATACTTCGACCATCAGGTCGTAATGCCTCCTCATAACGCGGATTCTCTCTTCAAAGCTCGGTTCGGCAGGTAGTTCACCCGAAACCAAGTATTGTTGGGTGTGTAGGAAAATCCAGGGATTATAAAACGCCCCACGCCCAGCGGATATTCCATGGCAACCCGTGTGATCTATCATGTGCTTAGCGGCTTGTGGTGTGGTCACATCTCCATTTCCTATTACCGGAATTTGATCTACCGCCTCCACAACCTGGCGGATGCCCTCCAAGTTCACAACTCCATCAAATCCTTGGGCACGGGTTCGACCATGTACAAATATGGCAGCCACGCCGGCATCTTCCAGAGCCCGGGCGAGATCCGGAGCAGTAAGGTTTTCATCATCCCAACCGAGTCGCATCTTGGCCGTGATCGGAACATCGACGGCACCGGTCATTGCCCGAATCAAATCCTGAGTTTTGGGGAGTTCGTTCATCATGCTGGCCCCGCCTCCGGTCTTGGTAACCTTGGGGACGGGGCAGCCCATATTAACATCGATTGAATCAACTCCATGTTCCTGCAAAATAATCGATGCATCCCGCATCTCTTCTTTGACTCCGCCGAATAGCTGGACGGAGAGGGGACTATCCTGCTGGTTGGTCTCGATTAATTTGAGGGCTTTAGGGTTCTTTTCAACAAGCGAGCGGGCATTAACAAGATCAGTGGTACAGAGATCAACCCCGCCGACTTCACGGATGACCAAACGGAAGGGCAGGTTGGTATAGCCTGCCAGGGGGGAAAGAAAAAGATTGGATCTAAGTTGTAGTTTGCCCAAAGAAAACATTAATCCTAATAATGATGGATTGGCTGTTTTTTACAATCCAACAAACTAAGTAAACTTGACATACATTTAAGGAAGCTCTGCAGTCTATTTCCGAAATAGAATAATAAGATTAATCGAGGTCAAAAATAGATATGTTATGGTCAAGAATATATAATCATAAAAATCCTCTTCGTGGATATTAGATATTATGTTCGAATTGATAATTTTAATGTACAGCTTAGTGTAACAGGCTAATAACATGGTGAGTAATCGACATATAAAAAAATATTACTTATTCCCTATTACTGTTGGGATGGTCTATTTCTTTTTGATTCAGCCAGTTTTAGCCAAAAAAGAGTTTTCTATTGAGGACACCTTCAAGACTCACTGTGTCGAGTGCCACGGGGCGAAGGGTAAGGTGAAAGGAGAAGTGAACCTTCTTTCTTTTACTCAGGGTAAGGATATTAAAAGTGATCCGGAACTGCTGCAGACGGTGCTGGAAGTGATCGACTTTGGAGAGATGCCACCGGAGGAAAACCAGCCTATTGACAAAACCGAGCGAAAAATGATTGTCTCCGAGTTGAAAAAGCTTTTGGAGGAAGCGGTTTCAGGAGCGAATGAGGAATGGGTGAATGCTCCGATTCGTAGAATGACGCGTTTTCAATATGCTAATGCAGTGAAGGATTTATTGGATTTAAAGGTAGAAGTGTTTCCCCTGCCTGAAAAGATGATGCGAGACCGGTCTGGATACTTTAAACCTGCATCCGGTAAAATGCCGTCGAAGATGACGGTAAGTAGTCGAGCTCTCGGGAAGTCCGGTCTCATTGAACCGAGAATGGATGGGGTGGCTCCATTTCCTCAGGACCTACGGGCTGAGCATGGTTATGATACTCAGGGAGATCATCTTTCTCTTTCCCCACTTCTGATGGAAGATTTCTTCCGGTTGAGCCGGAGTATCGTGAAAAGCCCTTCCTTTAACCAAAAGAACGTTGGCTCATGGACCAAATATTTTGGAGAACCTAAGCCAGAGGTTAATCAGATAGCTGAACTGAAGACTCGGTTACGCAGTCTGCTGACCTTGGCTTTCCGTCGACCGGTTCAAGATCAAACCTTCAGGAAATATTTTTCCTATGCCAAGCAACAAATAGATCAAGGTCTTGGGATGGGGGATGTAATGAAGGAAGTATTATCTGCAATTCTGGCATCCCCGCGTTTTCTTTATCTTTACGATCAGGATGATAAAGAGAGTACTCATCCAGATTCTAGTCAAAACTTGGATTT
>NZ_CAXLMO010000045.1:0-3534 GCF_964187635.1 Candidatus Seribacter sulfatis
GATAAGAAGGCATTTGTTAAGTTTATTATGGAGCTATCCATTGCACTTAAGGCGAAGGGAAAGGAGCTTACGGTTGATAGCTTTGCATATAAATGGAATGCACCAAACCAAGGTTGGTGGAAGTTGCTACTTCCATATGTTGATGCCCTTCATGTAATGGGTTATTCAGAAACCGGATCAAAATCAACGAGTTGGAGATCTTATGATTTCCTAAAAGCTGCCGCGGGAAAGTATTCTTCCAAACTTCTCATTGGAGTTCCCAGTCATGCGAGCAAATGGGAGAAGGCTTCAGTTCAAGAGCACCTCGAATGGATCGCGAAGGATGCTTCCGTTGGCCTTGCAATTTGGGATGCCCAACTCAAAGATTCCAAATGGGGAACCAAGAAAGTTTGGCAAACGATTTCAAGGATTAGGCAGAGAGCAGAATTGAATGGTACCGGTTCCCCCACAATTTCTTCTGAAAAGAATCAAGAGGTAAAATTGAAAAACTAATTAGCTTTCTCTGAATGATGATTTCGCAAAAATGTTGATTTTAGTAATTTTATTTAAATTTAAATAAAATTTTAAATAGGTTTAGAAAATGTGTTATTGATAGACTGAAATAGCCTCATTTTTATACGTACATTTTTTAAAGCCGATCCAATGGGCTTATGATTCCAAAAGGTTTTTTCATCACATGGGTATAGATTTGGGTAGTCTCCACGGAAGCATGGCCGAGAAGTTCCTGAACGGTTCGAATATCTGCCCCACCCTCAAGCATATGAGTGGCAAAACTGTGGCGGAGCACATGGGGTGTGACCCGTTTTTCGATACCCGCTTTTTTCGCTGTATTGCGCACTGCATTTTGATATGAATTTTCAAGCGCATGGTGCCGGAGGAGTTCCTCGCCTCGAGGATTCTTTGCAAGTCGGCTATGAGGAAAAAGGTACTGCCAGCTAAGCTCTCTCCGAGCTACGCTGAACTTACGAGCGAGTGCTTCGGTCATACTTGCCCCGGCAAATTCAGCTTTGATATCCTTGGCATGCAAAATTCTAGCTTGTTCGACTTGTAGTTGTAAAAAATCAACCAAAGAAGTTGGTAGCACTGAGACCCGATCTTTATCTCCCTTGCCCGCTCGGACAGATAACTGACCGCGATCAAAATCTAAATCCTTAACCCGCAAGCGTAATAATTCATTTACTCGTAAACCTGCTCCATATTGCAAGCGACCCATTAAACGGAATTTAGTGGGTAGTAATTCTAGTAGGCGTGTAACTTCCTTTTGGGATAAAACAACAGGTACCCTTATTCTCTTCTTTGCTCGGGTCGCCCCCCGGAAATCTACATTTGGTTGCTCTCTTACATAGCGAAAGAAAAACAACAGAGCATTAAAACACTGATTTTGCCCTGTTGGTGATATTCTTTTCTCTTCCGCCAAGTAGGTCAAAAAATTAACGACTTCCCCCGCTTCTGATTCCATTACTTCTTTGGGATGGAGAAACGCCTGAAAACGTCGTAACCATCCCATGTACGCTTTTTCTGTAGTGTAGGCAAGGTGGCGTCGGCGGATAGCACTTCTCAATTTCGGCCCAGCGATATCACGAGCAGATATTTCCTGAAAAAACCATTTTAATGCATCTCCCCATTGCTTCTTTTGCCATTCATTTGGTCTGGTTGGTAAAACTGCTTCTCGCCAAAAAATCTTTCCATTTTCCCGATTGCTTGGTTCTCCCAGTCCCTTCTTTGCACAATAACCAAAATACCACTTAATTGTAATCCACCACGCCTGCCTCTCCTCTGCATTCGCATTTGAATATTCTTTAAGTTGAACTTTTATCCACTCATGCATATGTCAAATAAGTAATACATGATTCATTTGCATGTTTAACAAGAAAATTATTTGATATATTTTAATTGGTTAACAGCTAAAAAAGCTTTAAAGTTTTCAAATTAAATAACTCTTAGAATGATTGCTTTATGATCAAATGTAAGATTCATTACAAAATATACATGATAAAAGTAACGAATAATATAAGTTGGGCAAAAATGACTTGCTCGATCCAACTAATTTGACCAATCCTATATTATGAAAAAACAAGCACTAATTCTACTGGCCTTTAGTCAGCTCGCCCTTGCTGGTGAAATTAATCTCGTCGATAAGCAGAGCGGCAAGGTCGTAGCCACTATCAGCCAGAACGATGAGACAGAGTTTCTTATCGAAGGTAAGACATACGTCGCCAAGCCAAAAGCAAGCGTCTCAGAGAAGTTGGCTCGAGCAATCATTGTTCCCCGCATCGAGGTGCGGGGTACTCACCTTGAGGACGTCGTGAACTTTCTCCGGTTTGAGACTGCAAAGCTTTCACCTGCGGCTCCGCTAAACATCACGATCGGACACAAGGATCTCAAAAATGTAGCAGTAGATCTCAAGATGAACGAGGCGAGTTGTTACGCGATCCTTACAGCCGCTGCTGAGAATGCTGGATGCGACGTCGCGTTTGAGGAAGTTGGTGCAATTTTCCGGAAGAAGGAGCCTAGTGAATAGCGGGCTAGCGGGATGCAGAAGCACACAAAGCCCAACAAGTCGGTGCACACCAACCCCACACCGCTTCGGAGGCGAGTTTTCCGATAGATTGAACCTTTAACCCCTTCGTCAAGCCTTGCTCTCGTGTGGGGTGGGTGACCTATGACGTTCTGCGAAAGAAAGAGACCTATGACTGAAGATCCACAAAAACAACACGAGGACACCGATGACGACGAGCCAACAGGAGCCGAGCCCATACTGTCCCCATGGATGAAGACCGTCATTCTTTGGTCTGTTATTCTCCTCCTAATCGCAGGAGGTGCGGCGGCTACCTACTTTGGTGCACGCGAAGTATTGAGAGCCAAGGCGAGCATGGATTGGCCCACCACTCAGGGAAAAATCATAGAGTCCTCGGTTGAGCGTGAAACTCGCCGCCGGAAACCAGGAGAGAGCGGATCTCTAAATCAAAGAATATTCCGCGCCAAAATCTTGTACGAATACCAAGTTGATGAAGCTACCTTAACAGGAACACGTATTGCTTACGTTAAGAAAAAGCGGATTAAGGTAAAGGGTGATGACACAAGTAGCATCGATAGAATCCTTGCCGAGGCTCATGCACAAGGCATCGTGGACCGTTACCCTAAAGGCAAGAGCGTATCCGTATACTACAAGCCCGACAACCCAAAGGTTTGCCTGCTTGAGCCCGGACTGGGGTTGCAGGCTTTCGTGGCACCGGTAATCGGGGTGTTTATTTTTATTATCGGGGGAATAATCGCTTGGGCAGCCATTACGGGAGCTAGAGATAAACAGTAAGAAGCAGAACAAGGCGTGGCTACCAACAGGCTGCCCGTCGCGAGTCGAAAGTGTCATGACAATTCAACCATCAACCGTGAAATCGGAGCGCGCTCCCAAGCAGCCTGTGGCAGCACTCTGACGTTCGGAAAATAAACAATGAGAAATGGAACAATAATCAGCTTGCTTGTATTCATGCTTCTGGTCGGGTGCGACCGCAACGAGGGAATCAAGGTCGAAAA
>NZ_CAXLMO010000046.1:0-50545 GCF_964187635.1 Candidatus Seribacter sulfatis
TTTCCTTTTTATGAACTTAATCCAAAAGTTCGAAACGAACTTCGTAATGTTTATTATGATTTGGCTGCCTGTCCACTTCTCTACGAATCCTCAATCTATCGAAAACTAATCGATACCGTTGGACATAAAAAAATTATCTGGGGCACAGATTATCCATTGAAAATTTTCCCAAAGGTTCAAAGTAAGCCTGACTTCTCGACATTTATAAAAGAAATTCATAAAGTTGCAGATCTGAGCGATGACGAAAAAGACGCACTCTTTCACCAAAATATTTTTTCCCTCCTTCCATGTTAATTGAACTTAATCAAGTTAAACCTGAGCCCATTCCCAAGGAAATGGTTGCTCGTTCAGATGTTTGGGGAACCCGTTTAAATATCGAACCAAAAAGTTTCACACTAATATCCGCACATTCAGGAAAAGGAAAGTCTACCCTGCTCCACCTTCTGTACGGTCTACGAAATGACTATTCTGGTGAAGCGTCTATTGATGGCCAGTCTGTGGAAAAACAAGAAATGGGGGATTGGACTAGATTAAGAAGCCAAAAGATTGCTCTTCTATTCCAGGAACTCAGGCTCTTCCCCAAGCTCAGTGCACAGGAAAACATTACTTTGATTCCTGAGTCCAACCCACAGGTTCCATCGGATACGGAGATGGCAGAACGATTAGGTATGGAGGAGTTTCTTTCTAAGCCAATCGAAAACCTCTCCTTTGGACAACGGCAACGAATTGCGATCATAAGAACTCTTCGAAAACCATTTAAACTTCTCCTTCTTGACGAGCCGTTTAGTCACCTTGATAAGAAAAATGAGAAATTGTCTTCTTCCTTAATAGAAGAAATTGCCCGAGCGAACGAAGCCACTGTTCTTGTAACCTCTTTGGGAGAATCCCCGCCCCTTCCTTTTGACCGTACTCTCTCTTTGTGAAACAGTCCTTTTCAAAATCAATCCTTCAGTCATGCCTGAATGTACCGGGGCCAAGGCGAGAGTTATGGATTGCCTCACTCGGATGCCTTATTGGATCAACTCTCCTCATTCTCGCGATTCAACTTTATCAGGATACCTCCTCATTACTTAATGAGAAAGAAGTGGCAAAAAACTATTTCACCTTGAACAAAAAGGTGGAAGGAGGGGCCTTGGTCAACCTTGGTAAAAATGAACGAACTTTCTCTACTGAAGAACTGAATGAAATTAAAACCCTTGAGGGTGTGCAAAGAATCGGTGGGTTTACCCGTAATCAATTTCCTCTCACTCTGTATATTTGGCCATCCGGGAAGGTTGGACTAGGAGCAGCTGCAAAGACTGACCTGTTCTTTGAATCGATCCCCGATGAATTTCTCGATTTCGTCCCCGAGGACTGGCACTGGGATGAAAACTCTGAGATCGTACCCATTATGGTTCCCAAGTTCTACCTCGACCTATGGAATTTTGGTCTCGCCCCATCCAGGGTAGAATACCCCGCCCTCTCCACTGATGCCGCAACTGGAATGCCCATCGAACTCTTCATCGGAAAAAACAGGGAGACTACTTTAGAAGGTCGGTTTGTGGCATTTAGTAAACGAATCAATAGCGTACTTGTACCCAAAAACTTCCTGGAATGGGCCAATAAGAAATTCGGGCAACCCGAAGCAAATGACTTTTTATTTCTTTGGAAAGAGGGTTCCATTGAGGGTCCTCCTATTACTCGCTCCACTCTTGCCACGCTTCGAAACGAACTAGAGTTTAAAAACTGGGAAATTTCACCACTTGAAAATCCTGCTGAACGTTCCCCCGCAACTCAGGCTCTATTAGAAGGAAAGAAGAAAACTGGCCCCTCTCGGATCATCCTTGAGATTGAGGATAATCCCAGTACCTCATTTACTTCCCACATTCAGAAAAAAGGATATGAAATCAATCGGGAATTCCCAGAACAGGATATAATCAAAAAAGTAATCCAGACACTTTTTCTTGGAATGGTGGGAATTGGTGCTCTGCTTTCTCTACTTTCTATTACCACTTTTGCCACTAGTTTTCGCCTGGTAGTTGCCCAGGCAAGTGAACAGGCAAAGAATCTCCTGCTCCTTGGTTTCTCCAATGTACAGGTGTCGCATGTAATATTCACCCGATTCCTCAAACTCTTTATTTTTATTTTAGGGGGTTCAGTGATAGCTGGATACACCCTTAAATCGCTCTTAGCCAATCAAGCAATTGCATACGGAATCACAATAAACAGTGGCATTTCTTTTCAGACTTTTGCCTACATCTTCGTCTATGGTCTCATTTATATTTTTATAAATCAGCGAGTAATCGAAAAATCGGTTGTGAGACTGATTGATTAATCTAAAGCTTTGCTTCAGCTAATAAATTAAATTATTCATACATAATTACTCGGAGATTGCATTCTTTTCTACCTTCGATTTTAGCGACTCAATGTAATCAACCCCTACCTTAATCGATTGTAAAGGAATACTCACTTCAGTAGATAGCCTTCCCTGTCCCAGTTTTGCACTCCCAGTTACTGCAGGTGTATCCAATTCCAAAAGACCGTCCAATGCACCTCCGAAATTAACCCCACCCGTTGTCTCCACGATTTTCATAACTAATTCGGCATAGCGTACGATATCAATTCGCCATTTTAAAATCTCTCCCTTTTCCAGCTTAATTTGTTCCCCGATATTATTTTTCACTGGGATCCCTGACTTCACCGCACCCAATAATTCAAGAAGTTCTGGCTTACTGGTGGCCGAGATATAGAAGCCATTATCAACCACAAAAAAAACAGAAGTGTTAGAATAGGATGTAAGATTGGGAAGGTCTATATTGTCACTTTTATTTGCGTCCATAATCATATCATAGCGGAAAATTTTATTATTATCCAAAATTGAATCCTCCACGAAATTAATTTCATATTTGAGACCCGAATTTTTAATCATATCACTGGCAAATATTTCTTTAATTAGAGAAATTGATTCGGTTGATAATTTCTCCCATTCCTCGGAGGACATCTGCGTTCCACCCAACTGTACCACCTGTATTGGATTTTCAATATCATCAGATGTGCTGTAGCTCATCACAGCTTGTCCGTCATAAAGTTTGCTTCCCTCACGAATCAAAGAAATGAGTTTTGAAGCGGATTCTTTGGATTTCGGGTGAGTAAGCCCTTTTTCAATCCTGCCAACAAAATATTCTGTATAGTGAACCCAACTTTCTGGATCAAGATTGACTAGCATGTCCATAAACCCATTACTTTTAATATATTGAGAAGCATCTAAAGTGAACAGCTCAGGCTGGGCAGAAAAGAGAGAAAATATCTCCGTATCCTTTTGGGCAGAGATTGTGGTGCGAGTCATAATCTCCTCTGCAGAAAGGGACACATCGAACTTCACTGCTTCTACAGTGGCCAATTCATCCAGTGAAACAGAAATGAGATTACCAAGGTGAGACTGCACCTCGACCGGGAAAGGAGTAATGCTCAACCCTCCCAAAGCCGAAGCTTTCATCTTTTCTAGATCCTTAAAAAGAAACTTTAGTCGTCCGCCGATTTCAATATCATCAGTTGGATCCTCTTTGACAAAAGCCAAAAAGGAGGACCAATCCTTCACATCTTCGAATAATTTTGGATTCATCGTTGCTAATGTCCATCCATCCACTTCCATTGTTTTCATACCAACATTCTCAGCCTGCTTCTTAACCGGACTTTCGGGTTTTAATTTCACCGCTAGAATAAAGCTGGGTTGAGCACCGATAGTAATATCATCAAGTAATACTATTGTGACAGGTGTATCCGGATCGATTGAAACTAGTGCGGGATCACCTAAAGCCATCCCGGCTAAAGCAGGAAGCATTGCAATTTCAGGACCCGGTTTTACCACTTGTCCTACAGTAACTATTTTTTGTAAAAGCTTTGAAATGCTTATCGTCTTGGCATACCCAACTGGTTTGGACTCAATTCCAGATACCTCGATCTCAGGAATAAGGGGAGGGAGGACTTCAATTTCAGTCTCATTGTTCGCGGAAGAATTATTTTTTCCGCAACTACAAATAAGGAGAAAAGCGGGAAAGAGAATAGAAAGATATGATTTTTTCATAAGTATGGTATGTCAATAAAGTTGATTATATTACGACCTGTAAGAAACGCATGCCATTATAAAAGATCAACTAAGTTATAATGAATAATATAAATATCAGATAATCAGCAGTTTAATTTAATTTGAAAAATCAATTATCTTTGTAAACCAAAAGAGAAAATTTGTATTGAGAATCTCTTCGATCCTAGAAGTGACATCAATGAACACTGCAACCGAGGCAGTTGGTTCGAGGGCCAAGTTTACATAAAACACACTTATCGATCGACTCAAAGACTAAATCTAACCAACCTTCATCACAAGTTCGTCATCCTTTACTGAAAAGGCGACTTCACTCCCCTCCTCTACTTCACCGGCGACTAAAGCACGCGCCAGTTGGGTCTCGACTTGCTTCTGTAAGAATCGCTTAAGCGGGCGGGCTCCATAAGTGGGGTCGTACCCTTTTTCCCCGATCCATTTCTTAGCAGCATCCGTGAATACGACAGTTACCTTTCGGTCCTCTAGGCGTTTGTTCAGGCTATTGAGGAGCAGGTCGACAATTTCAGTAATTTCTTCGAGTGAGAGGGGCTTGAATAAAACCGTATCGTCAATTCGGTTAAGAAATTCTGGACGAAAATGATCCCGTAAATCTGCCATGACCGACTCGCGGGCGGATTCAGAAATTTCATTATCGATCAAGTTTTCCTGCAGGTAACGGCTACCCACATTGGAGGTCATGATGACCACTACATTCTTAAAGTCCACCGTTCGACCCTGCGAGTCTGTGAGGCGTCCATCGTCCATCAATTGGAGCAAAACATTGAAGACATCGGGGTGTGCTTTTTCAATCTCATCAAAAAGAATTACGGAATATGGTTTACGGCGCACTGCTTCGGTCAGTTGTCCGCCTTCCTCATACCCAACATAACCAGGAGGTGCACCGATCAGACGAGCCACAGAATGCTTCTCCATGTATTCAGACATATCGATACGGACGACATTATTTTCGCTATCGAACAGGCTCTCTGCAAGCGTCTTGGCAAGCTCGGTCTTTCCGACTCCGGTAGGGCCAAGAAAAAGGAATGATCCGATTGGGCGGTTCGGATCTTTAATACCCGCACGTGCACGCATGATCGCTTCAGAAACGGCATCCACCGCTTCGTCCTGGCCAATCACACGCTCATGTAAAATACTTTGCAGACGGAGAATTTTTTCCCGCTCGCCTTCAATTAATTTAGTCACCGGTACGCCAGTCCAACGGGCCACAATATCGGCAATTTCTTCAGCAGTAACTTCTTCCTTGAGGATCGAATCCTCTTTTTTCTCCATTTTTTCGAGAGATTCCAATTCTGCTTCCAAAGTGGGAAGTTTTCCATGTTTAAGCTCAGCAACCAGATTCAAATCATAGGCTCGTTCGGCACGCTCCATATCAGCCCGCATCGTTTCAATTTGCTCTCGGAGTACCCGGACATCGTCGATGCCCTTACGTTCATTTTCCCACTGTCGCTTGATGGTCTCCATCTTGTCCCGAGCATTACCCAATTCCTTGCGAAGTGTTTCCAAGCGGTCCTTACTGGACTTATCCTTCTCCTGCTTAAGTGCAGTTTCTTCGATCTCAAGTTGGAGAACGCGACGGCTAATTTCGTCTAATTCAGAGGGCATACTGTCCAATTCCGTACGAATCATAGCACAGGCTTCGTCAACAAGATCAATTGCTTTATCGGGTAAGAAACGGTCCGAAATATAGCGATTGGAAAGCACTGCAGCGTTAACCAACGCTTCATCCCGAATATTCACGCCATGGTGAATTTCAAAGCGTTCGCGCAAGCCTCGAAGAATCGAAATCGTGTCCTCCACATTAGGTTGCTCCACAAGTACCGTTTGAAAACGACGCTCGAGAGCAGCGTCTTTTTCAATATTCTGACGATATTCATTGAGCGTTGTTGCTCCGATACAATGAAGTTCACCTCGAGCGAGCATCGGTTTCAACATATTTCCCGCATCAATTGCACCCTCAGCCTTTCCGGCTCCAACAATGGTATGCATCTCGTCAATGAAAAGAACTATTCTTCCCTCCGCTTTGCTTACTTCGTTTAGGACTGCCTTCAAGCGTTCCTCAAATTCACCTCGGAATTTTGCTCCGGCTAACAAAGAACCCATTTCCAAAGTAAAAATAGTTTTATCTTTAAGCCCTTCGGGTACGTCGCCACGTACAATTCGCTGGGCCAATCCTTCTACAATGGCAGTTTTACCTACGCCCGGTTCACCTATGAGAACGGGGTTATTTTTCGTCTTACGAGATAGTATTCGAATGACTCGACGAATCTCTGAATCTCTCCCGATCACGGGATCCAGTTTACCAGACTTCGCCTGTTCCACTAAATCGATTCCATATTTTTTAAGAGCTCGAAAAGAATTCTCTGGAGTACGTGAGTTTATTTTCTGGCCACCTCTTAAATTTTGTAAGGTTTCTTTAATCTTTTTTTCAGAGAGATCAAAATTTTTCAGGAATTGAGTATAGGTCGCGGGTTTACCCACACTGGCTAGTCCAAGTAACAAATGTTCTGTGCTCACATAATCATCCTGCATCTCAACCGAAACTTTTTGCCCCTTTTCAATCGCCTCAGTCAATGCAACGGAAGCGTAAGAGCGAGATGTATTGATATCGCCTGCAATCTTGGGTAAATTTTTAAGTTCTCTCTGTAGACCCAGTTGAACCGGTGCGATTCCCACTCCCATCTCATCTAATAACGCCGGTACAATTCCATTCTCCTGCGCAATCAAAGCGGAAGTTAAATGCCAAACTTCAACTTCTTGTTGGCCATTTCGTTTCGCCACTTCTGCCATCTCTTTTATTGCAGAAATTCCAAGTTCAGTAAATTTTTCAGGATCGATATTCATGGTTGTACTAGTGCAAGTTGCGTTCCGATTCGATTATTAGACTAATCCTTAGATAAAACCAACGATTTAGAGGAATAACTCATTTTTCACTAATAGAAAAACCGGGACAAAGTAGGGCTGAAAAAACCACAACGAGACATATTGTCTCACTTAGTTCGATTGTAATCACGAGAAATTTACTTAATTCTAATCAAATGAAAATTTCTGAGAGAGCTACTTTGGTTGATCATGAATTGGCTAAATTATACCCCAACCCACCGATTCCGCTAGACCACAAGGATTCTTACACCTTGTTGATTGCCGTTTTACTCTCCGCTCAATGCACTGATGCAAGAGTAAATAAAATCACACCAAATCTTTTCCAACTCGCATCGAACCCACTTTCCATGTCGCAACTTTCGGTGGATGAAATAAATTCAATAGTGAGGCCTTGTGGGTTAAGTCCGAGAAAAGCACAAGCCATCCACGGACTATCCCAAATTCTATTGGATAAACACGAGGGGCAAGTACCAAGGAGTTTCGAGGAATTAGAGGAACTTCCAGGAGTGGGACATAAAACGGCATCCGTAGTAATGGCACAGTCATTTGGGTTTCCATCCTTTCCAGTGGACACTCATATTCACCGGCTTGCTCAACGATGGAAATTAACCAGTGGAAAAAGTGTCGTGCAAACGGAAAGAGATTTAAAAAAACTTTTTCCAATGGAAAGGTGGAACGAGTTGCACCTACAAATTATTTTCTATGGTCGGGAATTTTGCCAGGCAAGAAATTGTTTTGGTTTGGAATGCCCAATCTGCAAGGCTCTGTTTCCGAAGAGAAAATCAAAAGTGATCGCAAAAAAATCTTAGCCGCCATTTACAAATACTTTCGGTCTTGCATCTGTAAGCCGGGTAATCGAATCCTCATTTAAGCCAGTATCATATAAATAAATTTCGCGTAAACTTTTCATCGAAATTAATAAATCAACTAGTTCTTCATTCAATTCGATTCGTACCAAATTTAAATAAGTTAGGTTTTCTAGACTCTTTAAGTGAGCAAGGCCATCTACCGTGATTTCTTTATTTCCCTCCAGGTATAATCGTTGAAGGCTAGAAAGTTTGGATAATACTTTGAGCCCCTCATCGCTAATTTCGGCATGAGTTAAATCTAAGGATAATATTTTCCCAGATAATGGAACTATGGCCTCGAGATCTTGGTCATTAAGTCCTCTTTTCTTCTCTGGCGGAGAAAGTATCCGGAAACCATCTCCTTTGTCCATAGGAAGAATAATAATATCGGTGGAGCGAAGTCTCTGCCAATCTTCTTCATTTAAGGTAATTTCAAGTGCACTTTTGGGTTCTTGTTGAACAGCTGCAATCCTGTTCACTTTGGTAGCTTCAACCTTTTTACTGACAATCCCAAATTTTTGGAGAATTGGACTAACTTTGCTCGGAAAAGCAAAATACAGAGCAACCACAACGCCACAGGCCAGCATGCAGGTTACGCTAAATACAATTAGAGTTGAAATTATTCGCGAAATTAAACTTTTTTCTTTAGCAATCACTACCGATTTGCCACTGTTCATCTTTACCCGGCGAACTTGTTTACCAGAGGCAGGATTAGTATTCCTTCCGACCTTTTGACTGCCACTCTGTACAGATTTTTGCGAAGAAGCAGGAATTACCGGAGTTGGTGCGGCAGCAAAATCATTCGTATCTGGAATACCAAGCAGAACCCCGAGGGATTTCCACTCTGACTCTCCTTCATACAACGCGAAATCGGTGGCTAGAAGTTGACCCGTTCCTATAAACTGATTGGCTTGATCCCTGGTGTAAGGACCAAAAGTCTGGCCGTCCCTGGAAACATAAATATTCACTTCTTTTCTATTTGGTTGTCATTCGGTAATATGATTTTTTCGATCATATCCTCTGGTACTCCAATATTTTTTAAAATAGGAGCCACTCGATCGGGGGCAAAAATTAATCCTACAAATCCAAGGATTACCACGACCATAAAAAGAATAATAAACAATAATGAAGTGGAATAAATTTTGGATATTATCCCCTCTCCTTTCACAACAATAACGGTTTGATTTTTATTTAGACCCTTAATTTTATGAGAACTCGAAATACGGTTTTTCCCACCTCTCGCCAACGGTTTTTCGTTTGTATTTACTTGCCGAGCTGGTGCATTGGGTGGTGGAGGCAAAGGCAATGAAGGTGGTGGTGGAACATATTCCGCTGTATTTCCAATTACATTTTCGGGCTGTGTATCTTCAACCGGTTGCGGCATTTGTGGTGGATTATCAACCGGAGGAGGATTAGATTCATGGGGCAGTCGAATTTCAGGAACTGGAGCGACTGGAGGAATAACATCCGACCCTTCGATGGTATCGGTTGGTGAATGAGTAATTTTAGAATCGTTCTCTTCTTCATCTTGGAAGACATCTTCCCACTCTTTCATTTTCTCGTGATCTACCTCATCATCTTCAAACTGGTCATAAACAGAGGAATCGATTTCTGGTTCTTGGGGCGAAGCAAGTAAAGAAACAAGTGGAAGCCAACTGTCTTCTCCCTCCCATGTACCCAAATCGTCTTGGCTTAATTCATCGACTTGAATGAATTCAAGAATTTCATCACGGGTATAAGGGCCGAAAGTTTTATTATCTTTTTTTACATGTATATTCACAAAAGAGATTTATTAATAACGCCCACCGATAAAATTCCAAAACAAAAGAATGAATCCAAATATAACTTATTTTTCTGCGGGTCTTAACCGTATCCAATCAACGACAATTTCAATTTCTTCTGGAGTAAGTTTATTATCCCGACCAAAGGCAGGCATGCGATCATTTTTCTTTCCGTAAAACCTTTCATGTTCTGGATTAATAATGAAGTCGGTCATCCATTTCTTCGATCCATACCCCGTTAAATCAGGAGCAGACCCTTCTCCCTCTGAATCAATATCATGACAATCTATACAAGCAAGATCGTCATAAAAAATATCCATTAAGCTCTCTCGCCTTTCTTCTGTGAGACTCTCCTGATAAGGTAACTCTGCCAGGTCGGATAAAAGAATAGCCACTTGAGGGAGTAATTCCTGCTCCTCTTCATCAAATTTCTGTAATACTTTTTTTGCCATTGTTCCGTCCTTAAATGCAGTTCCACCAAAATATTCAAGAGAGGTGTAATGCTCGTAATTTAATAATTTAGTAAGCCATTCTTGACTCGCAAACCCGGCAAGTTCAGGGGCGGAAGGATCTTCTTCTACAGAATACCCTCTACCATCGTGACCATTGTAGCGGTGACAACTTGCACAATGCGCGGCAAATATACGACGACCGCGATTTTCGTGATCTTTCCTCAGTAAAGTAACCGCACCGGCAGGTGGGATCCCCTCCTCCTGTGCGATTTGCACTACTCGATTCGCCTGCCATTCCGCTTCTTTTACAGCAGCGCCATGGTTAATGTTTGACCGATCCTCTGAAAAAGCAAGGAAAGTAAGTCCTGCCGCACCGGCCAAAAGACACCACCAAAATCCAATATTAAATTGATGACCTTTTCGAGATGCACCTAAAAAGGGCTGAATAAATATCAATAAACCTAGAACTAACGGGATTATAACTGCACCCCAAAATGCGGGAACATACTTGAGCAATTGAAAAAGGAATAAAAAATACCACTCCGGTCGGGCGGGAAACTCATTGGATGGATCTGCGGGTGGTCCCAAAGGTGCTCCCTTGAAATAAAGAGTCAGGATAATAACTGCTAACATAACCGCTAAGCAAGCGACTCCATCTTTCAATATTTGATCGGGCCAAAAATAAGAGTCTTTTTTAGGGCGGGGTTCTTTAACATGGATTCCATGTTTTCGAAAAAGATAAATATGAGCCACAACAAGCCCAATTAAAGCTGCGGGAAGAATACCCGCGTGCAAAGCGAAGAAGCGGGTAATTGTTTGATGACCATACTCAACTCCACCCACGACAATTTTCTGCAGAATTGGACCAATAAAAGGAACTTCAGCGATTAAATTTGTTGCCACTGCAGTAGCCCAAAAACCTTTTTGGTCCCAAGGTAATAAATAGCCAGTTAATGAAAGCGCCAATGTTACACCCAGCAAAGCAATGCCGAACCAAAAATTTAATTCCCGGGGTGCTTTGTATGCCCCGTCTATCATGACCTGCATTAAATGTAAGACCAAAAGAACAATCATTGCTTGGGCCATGTAATGATGAACCCCCCGCAAAAACCAACCTCCCCATACTTGGTATTGAATAAAATATACACTTTCCCATGCGGTCTGTGCACTGGGACTGTAAGACATCCATAAAAGGGTACCAGTTACTACCTGTGTAAAAAAAGCAAATGTTAAACAACTTCCCCAAACATACCTCCATCTTGCACCACCCGGTACTTTTTCGTACAGTGCTTCTTTCACTATTCCGCGAATACCCGAGCGATCGTCCAACCAATCTAAAAATCTGTTCATGACAGGGGAACTTTATCGCTGATATTGGGACGGAATTGTTGAAATCGAATCCACACTACTCCCTCTTCCACTTTTGTATCCATTGTGTCCAACCCCCGAGGGCTTGGACTTTCAACATCAGTAACTGAACCATCCAATCCAAATGTGCTGTTGTGACATGGACAAAAATAGTCATTAGACTTCGAACGATAGTCCACCGCACAACCCAGATGTGGGCATTTCAAATTAAATGCAGTTACCTCATCTCCATCGCGAGCAAGATAAACCGCACCAACCGGTACATTTTTGTAGGTGGTCCACGCATCTTTTACTTGCTCTAAAATAACTTCGAATTTGGCGGGTTTTCCATCTTCGGAAAGGTTTTGTAATGGTGCCACTTTAGTCCACGGTACCTTTTCTTGTTTGCCAGAGCTTTTTTTTACAGGATCAAAAACCGTGGTGATTCCTGAGGCAAGTGGAAACAACCCACAAGCAGCAGAGACAGTTACTGTGGAAACCACAATAAATTTTCTTCTCGAATCCTCTGAACAGCACTTTTTAGTGGTTTCAGGAGTTTCCTTCTTTGTATTCGCTTTTTGAGTCATATGAAATTTTTAAGTAATAAAAATACTGGATCTTTTTTATTTTAAATATAATTAAGAAAAAATGAAATTAAGAAATAAAAATGGCTTTCTAGTCATTATGAATTATAACAAAAAGTAAGTCACAAAAGATCAAATATCCAATTAAATGGAATGAGTTTTAGATGAACTAACAGATTTGAATCCCGATTAATTCGTATTTTGTAAGAAAAATTAGATATACAATTTCACTCAGGGAAATCAGGAAGTGGAGGTAAGCCACCCCCTAAGGAATCATCTCCCGGTAAAGGAGGAAGCCCTCCGCTTGAGTCATCAGAAAAACCAGGAAGTGGAGGAAGATCATCAGTTCCAGAACCTGGTAGCGGTGGAAGATCGTCTCCGCCAGAACCGGGAAGACCAGGAAGTGGGGGTAAGTCGTCTCCACCAGAATCAGGAAAAGCAGGAAGATCGCTAGCACCTGTCTCGGGAAGACCAGGAAGTGGGGGTAAAGCCTCATCACTTGGAGGAGAACTGGGGAAGGAGGGAAGATTTGCGTCCATTGATTCAGGAAGCCCAGGGAGAGGAGGCAACCCGTCATCGCTCGCAGGGAACTCTGGAGCAGATTCCAAGGGTATCTCACTGGATTCAGGAAGTGGTGGAAATTCAGTCGTACCGCTCCCAGGCAGATCTAACAAATCATCAGATAAAACAGGATTATTCTGAGGAATCGAAGGGGTGACTTCGATTGCTGGCGTGTCTGAAGCGTCAGGCAATGGTGGAAATTCATTGGAGATTGGGGATGGATCAGAGGGGAACGAAGGAAAAGAATCTGCACTCGAATCACTTCCGGGTAGAGAAGGAAAGGGTTCGTTTACAATTGATTTTTCTTCTGGGAAAACTTTTTCAGCTCCAGACTCAACCGGCTGGAACTGCAAGGCTTCCTTCACATCCTTACGATCTTCGGATATCACCGGTTCTTGCCTAGGTGTAACAAAAGGCTTTTCAGATAATTGTATTGGAGACCCATCCGATCTCCATGTTGCTTCTTTTCCATGCCTGGTTCCGTTTGTGTAAGCACGAACATACATTTTTTGCCCATTAGGCCACCAACGGGTTACTGTTCCATGCCAACGTCCCTCACTATAGTTTCTCTCATACATCTTGATTCCGTTCGAAAACCAGCGAGCACTTAAACCCTCTTTTTTTCCTTCTTTCCAAGATTCATCAGCTAAAACATAATCTCCGCTTTCTCCTTTTTCTATTGATAAAATTCGTCCGGTAAACGGGCGGTCATTGAACTTTTGGTACAATAAACCATATCGAGATTCAAAGTAATTACCGTATTCCTCGGTAGTTACCTGGAAGGCATCATCGGTCACACCGACAATTCCCTGGGAGGAAGAATCTTCGGATATGTTTTGCCGATAACTATTTTGGCAAGAGGAAAAAAATAAAGCACAGGCAAGAAAAGAAACTAAGAACAGATTTTTCATAATAAATAGCGTGATCAATTTGAAGAGGAATGCAAGATTGAAGGACATTAATCTACAATGTTATTGTCAAAACTTTATTATTATGTTTTCGATTAATTTTAATTTTTCTTAAATTCACTCCCTTAACCCAAATTATGAATATTGAAAATCTTTCCCTTATAATACCCGCCTTTGGAATATTAGCTTTGCTTTTCACTTGGTGGAAAACAAAACAAATAAATGCACAGCCTGAAGGCACTCCCAAAATGGCTAAAATTGCGGCGAGCATACAGGAAGGTGCCATGGCATTTTTAAAGGCAGAATATAAAGTCTTATTCGTGTTTGTTATTGCAGTGGCGATCCTATTGGGTTGGAGCGGGTCACAAAACCCAAATAGCCATGTTTATGTTGCAGTTTCATTTGTTGTGGGTGCATTCTGCTCGGCACTCGCCGGATATTTAGGAATGGTCGTGGCCACAAAAGCCAATGTAAGAACTACCAATGCGGCTCGAGAAAGTTTAGGAAAAGCGCTGGAGGTTGCATTTGCGGGTGGGTCCGTTATGGGGCTTGGAGTTGTGGGTTTAGGAATTCTTGGATTAGGTGGTTTATTTGCATACTTCGCCCAGGAATTTAGTGCTTTCGAAGGAGGTGCTGCCTTAAATACTACTCTCTCTGTTTTGACTGGTTTTTCATTCGGTGCATCTTCAATTGCACTTTTCGCACGCGTGGGTGGTGGTATTTACACGAAAGCTGCAGATGTGGGAGCAGACTTGGTCGGAAAAGTGGAGGCAGGTATCCCGGAAGATCACCCGCTCAATCCCGCTACAATTGCAGATAATGTGGGTGATAATGTGGGTGATGTGGCCGGAATGGGTGCAGATTTATTTGAGTCTTATGTAGGGTCAATTATCGGGACTATGATCCTAGGAGCAGCCATGGTTGCAGGTTCTGACAATTTCCAAGATGAATTAAATGGATTATCACCGGTCTTTTTACCTCTTTTATTAGGAGCAATTGGAATTGTCACTTCGATACTAGGTACTTTCTTGGTAAAAGTAAAGGATGGTGGGGACCCACACAAAGCCCTTAATAAAGGCGAGCTTGTAGCATCCCTCGCAATGATCATATGCTCCTATATTACCATTAATTATTTTCTGCCACAAACATGGAACTATGACGGAGCCACCTTCACCTCGGATGGTGTATTTTATGCAATTATAATTGGATTAGTTTCCGGTTTAGCTATCGGTAAAATTACTGAGTATTATACCGGAACTGGCACGAAGCCTGTTAAATCAATTGTTGAGCAATCCATTACAGGCAGTGCCACTAACATAATTGGTGGCCTTGGAATTGGGATGATCTCCACTACTTTTCCTATCCTTATTCTAGCGGCTGCAGTTGTAGGTGCTCATGAATTAGCAGGGCTCTACGGAATCGCAATTGCTGCAGTAGGTATGCTTTCAAATACCGGGATACAATTGGCAGTAGATGCTTATGGCCCCATTTCTGATAATGCCGGTGGAATCGCGGAAATGTCCGAACTTCCTAGCGAAGTAAGGCAACGCACGGACAAGCTTGATGCAGTAGGAAATACGACTGCTGCAATTGGGAAAGGATTTGCCATTGGTTCAGCTGCACTTACTGCACTCGCACTTTTTGCCGCTTTCAAGGAAACTGCTGGAATTGATGTGATTGATGTATCTACCCCTAAAGTAATGGCCGGGCTATTCATTGGGGCAATGCTGCCCTTTTTATTTAGTGCCTTAGCAATGGGCGCCGTAGGTCGTGCGGCAATGGCAATGATTCAAGAAGTTCGTCGACAATTTAAAGAAATTCCTGCCCTTAAAAAAGCTCTTATAATTTTAGATAAAAATGATGGTAAGCCATCTGATCAATGGTCTGAAGTGGAGAGAGCACAATTCGACGAAGCTATCGATGCTGCAGAATATGGTAAATGTGTCGAAATCTCAACCCAGTCGGCAATCAAAGAAATGGTTGCCCCCGGTTTAGTTGCGATTCTCACCCCGGTACTAATCGGCTTTGGAGGAGGACCAGTAATGCTTGGAGGCTTACTCGCAGGGGTTACCGCATCTGGGGTTTTAATGGCGCTTTTTCAATCCAATGCCGGTGGAGCATGGGATAATGCAAAAAAGATGGTGGAAGAGGGCTACGAAATGGGAGGTGTGAAATACGGAAAAGGCTCGGATGTACATAAAGCAACTGTGGTCGGTGACACTGTGGGCGACCCATTGAAAGACACCTCTGGACCATCTCTCAATATATTGCTTAAATTGATGTCTGTGGTGGCTTTAGTACTGGCCCCATTTATAAAAGTTTAAGACTTCTCTCCCACAGACTGGGCAAATTCTCGACGCTCCGCATCACTGCCTTTATAATAAGCGGTTCCTGCTACAAAGACATCAACACCAGCATCTAAACAAGGTTGTACGTGAGTTGGACCAACTCCCCCGTCTACCTCAATCAGAAATTGGTTGGATGACTTTTCCCGTAAAGCAGTAAGTTCTTTGACCTTATTAAGCACATCATGAATAAAGCTCTGACCGCCAAAGCCTGGAACTACGGTCATGCATAAAACTAAATCAATACTGTGGTGGGTAATAATTTCGTAAATGTCTTCGACTGGAGTAGCTGGATTTAATGCAATGCCTACTTTTTTTCCAAGTGATTTAATATGCTTAATTGATTCGGAATGGTCATAAGAAGGCTCGATGTGAATTGTAATTAAGTCAGCGCCCGCTTGATTAAAAGCATCAATATAAAGATGCGGATTATCGAGCATTAAGTGAACATCAAAAAAGAGTTCTGACTCTTTTCTCAAGTCAGCCACAGTTTGTGGCCCAAAACTTAAATTGGGTACGAAGTGCCCATCCATAATATCGAGGTGAATCCATTGACGACCGTCACCCTCAGCAATATCGAGTGCAGTTTTCAAATTCGCGTGATTACCCGCGAGGATAGAGGGTGCTAAAAGCTTTTTCATAATAAGATATTTTTACCAGCGATAATTCTCAATAAGTTGGGAGACTTGCTGACCCAATGATTCAGATATGCTTAAAAGAGCTTGTCGATCTGATGGAACTGAAAGGGAGTTATCTCTCAGTACGGAAGCATGTTCGGTAATAGATGTATCTTTAAACAATACTTTGCCACTCCGTTTGGTAAGAGAAACATTGGCTTGAACACTCATTCGAAATCCAGCTGCAAGAAGAGTATCAGTTGGTTTATAAATTTCAGTTCCCTTGCTGTAATCAATTAAAGTAACCCGCAATATGTAATTACAGTCTTGAATATTAGACCGGATGAAGAAATGTCCACGACGAATAATTTGATCACGAATTTTATTACTTACAAAAGAGCCCAACTGAGGAGCCAATGTTTGATTACTAACTACTTCAATGTAGACCGACTTGGATCCAAGTTCTGTACTTTTGTATTTACAACTACATAAAAGTAATAAAAAAAAAAGGCTCTTTAGGTAAAAGATCTTATTCATTAGCACTGCGAAGCTCAGCAACTTTCTTCTCGGCTTCCCTTGCCGCTTCAGATTCCGGGGCAATGGTTATAGCTTCATTGTAAAATTGAAGCGCTGGGCGGTTTCCGAGTTCGCGCCAATGAGTAAGATAATACTTTCCATATTTCTCAACATACTTCCCGACAATCACCTTACTTGCCGCGAGGGTTTCTCTCATTTTTTTTCGACCTCTTTCAGCCGCTAAATTTCTTTTTTTTGCCTCCTCTAATCGATTGTTATAATCAGACAATTCTTCGTGTTTGCTTTTGGGAGGAGATTCCGCAAAAAGGATTAAATAATCTTCATAAAAATTGAGTGCTTTTAGAGTTGCACCCTGATCATAAGCAGGACCCGCAACCCGACTCTCGAAAATTTGTGCTAATATGAAATATGATTCCTCACAAAGATAGTTGTCGGGGTATAAGTTAGTTAATCTTTCAAGGGCATCGATTGCTTCCTCTTCCTTATTATCTTTGATCGCAATTTCAGATAATGCCATAAGGGCACGAGGGGCAAATCTTGGTCCACGAGCCAGACCGGCAATTTGATTGAGTCTCAAGCGATCTTGAACCCCCGAACGAAACCTTGGAACCACTCCCCACTTGCGAGGCAACTTATCCTTCGCCAGTCGTTCCGCGATTCTCATCAGAGACTCCGCAACTCGTTCAAAATCATAGTCTGTATAAGCCTCTGCAATAAGACGCAAATGTTGAAAAGCCTTTTGCCAGTCCCCTTTCTTCTCGCGTAAATTTGCGGCTCGATAAAGGGATTCAGGTCCAATCTGTATTTCATTGCCCTTTCTAATTATTCGATAATCGGAGCGTCTTTTGGAAAAATTCTCATAAAGAGAAAGTGCGTCTCCACTGTCACCTTCTGCTTCAGCCTGTTCGGCTTCAAGAAACCATAATTTAGCCTGCTTATCGTCGAGGGGATCACGATTCTTTTTAAAAAAACCCGTACCTGGAAATAGGTATTCCTTATCGTTATTAGAAGAGTTTCTGTTATTCCTACTGTCTCCCGGTGAGACTGACCAGAGGAATGAAGATGACAAAAGTAATATAAAGCCAAAGAGTATAGTGAGTTGTTTCATTAAATTTAAAAAGGGTTAAAATCGAACAAGAACCGCAGACCATGTCAAGCCTGCACCAAATGCAACAAACAAGCCAAGTTGTCCTTTCTTCAAAATTAAGGACTTTCTTGCTTCGTCTAGCGCGATGGGTATGGAAGCAGCCGATGTGTTGCCGTATTTGTCTAAGTTGCAAAAGAATTTTCCGAGAGGAATTTCCAATCTTTGCGATAAACTTTCCACAATTCTAGCATTCGCCTGATGAGGAATAACATGATCGACATCATTCTCGGTAAAGCCGTGTGCTTCGAGAAGTTCTCGGGAAGCACGTTCCATAACCCGCACAGCAGATTTGAATATTTCACGGCCGTTCATTTTTAAGAAATGCCCTCTGCTGGATAAGGAGTCTTGTGATGCTGGGAGCAAAGATCCGCCGGCAGGTTGGTACAAAAGATTTGGGTTGGAGCCGTCTGCTCCACTCTTAAAGCCTATGAGTTGTGAACCGGAACCAGCATTGGAAAGAATGGCAGCTCCCGCTCCATCACCAAAAAGTACACATGTGGTTCGGTCTTCCCAATCCATTATGCTAGAAAGCTTCTCGGCTCCGACAACTAATACACACTTGTAACGATTACTACTAAGCATGCCATCGGCCACATCCAGTGCATAAAGAAAGCCAGAACAGGCGGCTTCGATATCAAAACTCGCTACTTTGGGGATTCCAAGTTTATGTTGAATCAAGCAAGCGGTAGATGGAAAAGCCATATCTGGGGTAATCGTTGCCACGATTATAAGATCAATATCTTGAGCAGTTAATCCAGCATCAATTAATGCGTTTTGAGCAGCTTTTACGGCAAGATCACTGGTTGCCTCTTTCTCATTTGCAATTCGCCTTGCCTTGATTCCAGTGCGAGAAGTGATCCATTCGTCGCTCGTATCCACTTTTTCGCTTAACTTCAAATTATCAACCACCTCAGATGGTAGATAGGAGCCAACTCCCAATATTTTGCTACTTGATTTCGTTACATTATCCACCATGATTTAATCTCTCTTCAATAGAGGTTCAGGGCGCAGTATTTCGTTGGCTTCGTGTACATCGTCGAGAACTTGGGTTATCATATCGTGTTGTACTAGTTCTATTGCAATCTTGATTGCACCACTTATATGATTTCGATTCGATGAACCATGTGCTTTAATTACATTTTTTGTTAAACCTAGCAAAGGAGCACCCCCAAATTGTTCCGGATTAATTCTTTGCTTTAGGCTTCGAAACGCTCCCTTTGATAATAATGCTCCCGTCTTACGCAGTGCATTTCGACGTAATTCTTCATCCAGGAAACTACCAATTAATTTGCTTAATGACTCGCACGCTTTGAGTACAATATTTCCAACGAAGCCATCACAAACAACTACATCAACTACATTTTCAAAAATCTGGAAACCTTCTATTAGACCGGCATAATTTATGATGCTCCCATCAATATCCTTTAACATTTCATGAGTCTCATGAATTACTTCATTTCCCTTTCCCTCCTCCGTTCCAATCGTTAATAGTCCGACCTTGGGGCGAACTAAGCCGAGAGCAACTCGTGCATAATTTGATCCAAGGACAGCACTTTGAGCAATATGGAAAGGTTTTGCGTGTGGGTTAGCACCTGCGTCCAATAAAGTAAAATATCTTTCTCGCCCAGGCCAAATTGTGCAAAGTGCAGGTCTCTCTACCCCATCAAGTGTTCTTAATTTAATTGCACCACCTGCCATCAAACACCCTGTATTCCCGCAACTTAATAAGGCATCAGCCTCGCCATCTTTAAGTGCTTGGAGAGCCAAACTCATGGAGGATTTCTTTTTGCCTTTAATTCCAGCAATCGGCTTTTCCTCCATTCCCACCACCTCAGGGGAATGCACAAACTCCACCTTTGAACGCGAAAGTATGGAATGGGATGTTATGAGTGGTTCTATGATCTCTTCCTGACCAAACAAAACAAATTCTGTATTCCAAGGCGAACGATCAATAGCTTGGGCAACACCCTCAAGAACCTCGGAAGGACCTAGGTCG
Organism: Candidatus Seribacter sulfatis; assembly: GCF_964187635.1. Lineage (NCBI taxonomy): Bacteria > Pseudomonadati > Verrucomicrobiota > Opitutia > Opitutales > Candidatus Seribacteraceae > Candidatus Seribacter > Candidatus Seribacter sulfatis. The sequence goes on from NZ_CAXLMO010000046.1 coordinate 20,103, forward strand.
CTGCCCATGGCATCTATCGAAAGCCTAATTCTAGCTTCGGTCTTATCCATGCCGAAGCACTATAATTTTAAACCTCTACATCAAGAACTTGCCTACCACGATACTGTCCGGTTTCAGGATTGACGCGGTGAGGGCGACTCAAAGTACCATCAGCTTCTTTGGTAAGTTGAGGTTCTTGAAAGCGGTTCGCACCGCGACGCTTTCTGCTTCGCTGTTTAGAATGTTTTCTTTTTGGTTGTCCCATAGCTTAATAAATTAATTCCTCACTAAATCATGAAACCGGATTATGGTCAAGCTAGAGAAATTAAGATTGGGAGTTAAAATAAAATGCAAAAAGCACAATCGATAATACTATTCGGTACCAAACAAATACCCCCAGTCCGCGCCTTGATAAATAACCTACCAACCAAAACACAGATAACGCCGCGGAAATTCCCGCCACAAGGCAACCAAATAAAATTGGCCCAATAGACAAATTTGCTTCCATTACTTCCCATTTTGTTAACAGCTTGTAGCCCGCAGCTGCAGTTAAAGTAACAAGGCCAAGGAGAAAACTAAATTCTGCCGCTTTTTTTCTTTGTAGCCCAACTAAATATCCACCCACAATTGTCATCATCGATCGACTTGTACCCGGCCACATCGCAAAGCATTGTAAAAACCCTATCCCCAATGACTGGGCCAGGGTTAAATCATCCAAAGTTCGCCCCTGCTCGCTTATCATACCAGAGTCTTTTGCTTTTTTTCTTTTTTCGACCCAATACATCAAAATTGCCCCCAGGAATAAAGCGATTGCGATAGGAAGGAGTCCAAAAAGAAATTCTTCTATCTTATCATCTAATATTGGCCCCAAGACAGCAGCAGGTAAAAAAGCAACTAGTACATTAAATGCCAACCTCTTCCCCCGGGGGTCCAAGCCAAGTAATCCTAATATCATCGACCAAATTTCTTTACGGTAAAGCAGAGTGACCGCCAATATTGCACCCGCTTGAATGACTATTAAATAAGCATTGATCGCTTCCTCATTATGATTTTCGTTATCGGATAAAAACTCACTGACCACCACCAAATGACCGGTAGAAGATATCGGAAGAAATTCTGTTACACCCTCAACTATTCCATAAATAAAAGCATCCGAAAAGCTCATAGACGAATTTGAATCGGGCTGGTACTCCTGAACTTCACTCCGGTCTACTAAAGCCGTTTTTTCGATAGCCCCTACTAATCCTGCATAATGGAAAAAAAACAGCGTAATAAAAATAAGTTGGCGACTGGGCATCAAAATCTCTACAAACCTTGTTGCACAAATATGCAAGAATAACTTTTAGCCATACTTCACAATAACGCACCTTTTACAGATACGATGTACTCATTAAAAAATTTTACAGCATCTTTAAATGAGAAAACTGATTTAGACTCCGAGCAAATAAAATTTTGCATCGATCAACTAGTTTCAGAAAAAGTAGAGTCTTCAGAAAAAGAAAACTTTTTAATTTCACTCTCGGCAAAAGGGGAAACTGCCGATGAAATTTCTTCGTTTATTGAACATTTTCGTGTTTTGGCAAAAGACCCTGCTCTTGAACCATTTTCTGAAAATGCAATCGATCTTTGCGGTACGGGGGGCGATAAGGCTGGAAGTTTTAATATCTCTACATTTGTTTCTTTTATAATAGCTTCATCAGGAACTCCTGTGATCAAACATGGAAACCGATCAATCAGTTCTAAATGTGGGAGTGCTGACCTACTTGAAGCGATCGGAATACCCCTTGAAATTAATAAAGATAAAAGAATAGAGGGAATGAAAAGACTTAACTATTCTTTTTTATTTGCTCCTTCTTTCCACCCTGCTTTTAAGCACATTGCCCCAGTTCGAAAGGAACTTGCGAAAAAAGGTACGATCTCAATATTTAACATTCTTGGACCGATGATTAATCCTGCCCAACCAGGATATCAATTACTAGGTGTCTATTCCCAAAAATTGGTTTCAAAACTCAGTGATTCCCTGCACCAATCCGGAACAAAAGGCGGATTTGTCATCCACGGATGTGTGGAGGGACATTCAACCATAAATGGTGTCGATGAACTCACATCATGTGGACAAAATATAGCTCAAGGGTTTGGTCGAAACTTATCGAAGGAGGAAACTAATTTTACTCCTGAACAATTTGGCTTTACCCAGTCACCAATTGAAGATCTATCTGGAGGAGACTTGAATCAAAACCTCAATTTAATGAATCACATTTTGTCCGGAACGGCACCATCTGGACTCACAAACAGTATCTTAATGAATACGGCACTAGCATTTTTGACAACGGGTCGAACTCAGGATCTCCACGAGGGTGTTGATCTAGGAAGACAATTACTGCAGGATGGAATTGTCAAAAAATGGCTCAATCAAACCACTACTTTTTTCGCTTAATTCAAAATGAACAAATATTTTGGAACCGATGGCATTCGTGCTACTTTTGAAAATTCTTTCCTGGATGAAGATTTTGCTTTTTCTCTTGGAAAAGCCCTCGCATTATTTATCCAAAAAAATGAAATCCCCGGGAAGCAAGTTCTTATCGGTCGAGATACCCGCCCCTCTGGCAATCTTCTCTTACATGCCTTCGAGCAGGGATTAAAAACTTGTGGTTGCACCGGTCTTTGTGCTGGAATTTTACCCACCCCTGCCCTCGCATTTGGGACAATCGAGGAAAAGGTAGCGATGGGAGTAATGATCACTGCTTCTCACAACCCAGTTTCAGATAATGGATTTAAATTTTTCACTTCCACCGGAACGAAACTAAAAGACTCCGAAGAAACTGAAATAGAAGGTTTAATTTCACAGCATAAAAGACCAAAAGAGGTCCAAGATCTCAAGTCGTTGAAAGTCACTCAATCATATCTTGATCGTATTCGAAGTTTTTTTCCCGACGATCTCCTCAAAGGCAAGAAGGTGGTAATAGATGTTTCTAATGGTGCAACACAGGAAACCACTCCGGAAGTACTCGAAAAACTGGGAGCTGTGATAACAATCCTTAATAATGGAACCGGCGATATCAATGCAGGAGTTGGATCGGAGCACCCCTTGATGATGGCAAGTAAAGTGAAAGAGTTAAATGCCGATTTTGGCATTGCTCATGATGGGGACGGAGATCGGGTTATCTTTTGTGATTCCAAGGGAAATATCATACCGGGAGATAAAATCTTGGGAATTCTTGCCCTTAATGAACATCAAAATCAACGACTCAATAACAACGGGTTTGTTGCCACGATCCACAGCAATTCAGGTCTTGATGCCAGTTTAGAAAAACATGGTATTGCAGTACACAGATCCGATGTGGGGGATAAAAAAGTTGCCGCGATGATGAGAGAAAAGGGATTAAATATGGGAGGGGAATCATCTGGGCATGTGGTCGCAAGTGATTATCTTCCAACTGGAGACGGTCTCCTCACTGCTCTACTTGTGGCTAGAGCGTCTTATGAAAAGAAACAAACTATCGATTTACTGAGCAAAGAAATTGCTCTTTGGCCGTGCGTGGAAGGCTCATACAGGGTCAAACAGAAAAAGCCCCTTGAAGAGTGTGACGATCTAAACTCAGCTTTGCTTGCAGTGAAATCTTCTCTTGGTAATGATGGAAGAGTTTTACTTCGATATTCTGGAACAGAGCCAAAAATCAGACTTCTCGTGGAAGCGATTGATCAAAACACTACACAAGCCGCCTATGATCGCCTTGCGAACGCGATTGATAAATTCTTGTAGACTAATAAATTTGATTAAGTATGAGTTCTCCTCTTATCTCTTTCTCTACCCTTTAAAACAATTCCATGATTCAAGAGATTCCTATTGCCCAATTAGATCCTCGACAAGTAAAGCAACTTGAAGCAGCTGAAGCAGCTATTCAATCGAACCTAAGCTATACCCTGGAAGTTTATTCCTCCATTTTAAAGCAATCGCTGGGCTGTATCGAATTACGAAAAAAACTTCGTGCACTTCAAATTAAGAGTATTCAGGGTTCTACCAAAGGGCTCAACAATCTTCTAGGAAAGGTAACAGCAGTTCCCTTCATGTTCGGAGGCAAGGGGGAAAAAGATCCTGAGGGAACCTTAATCAAAGCAGAGGGTCTAATCGAAAAAAATCCTGGCAGTGTTCTCGCGCATGAAATGCTTGCCGATGCGGCCACTCATTTAGAAATGAAAGAAACAGTCGTTTTTGCTTACGAGACAATTCGAAAGATTCATCCCACCAATATTAAAAATCTCAAACAACTCGGGAATGCTTATTTAGAATTTGGTAACACCGAAAAAGCGATCGAAACTGGCAATTCAATTCTAAAGATTAACCCGACCGATGGGGATGCCGTGGAACTCATGAAGCGGGCATCAGTTGCGGTTGCTATGAACAAAGGAAAATGGGAGGAGTCTGAGGATTTCAGGTCTCAATTAAAAGACGAATCAGAAGCACAGGCACTCGAACAACAATCTAAATCAATTACTGACTCGAAGGGTCTGGAAGATCTAATCAGGCAGTCTTATGAGAAAGTGGAACAGGAACCTTCCAATTTAAATAATTACCGTCAATTGAGTGAATATTATCATCGCTATGGTGATTTAGAAAACTCAATTGCATGGATTCAGGAGGCAAGAAAACAAGAAGCGGGACAGGGAGATGTTTCACTCGAGGAAAAGGAGAGACAGTTAACCTTGGAATATTTTGATAACTCAATTGAGGAATGGGAAAAGCTTTTAATAACTAAACCCGAGGACGAAGAAACAATAAATTCTCGTGATAATGCGATTGCCCAAAAGAAACTGTATGAAAAAAATCAGCTCGAATCTCTCGTTCAAAGGTATCCAAATGACTATGGATATCGCTACGAACTAGGAATTAACCTTTTTGATAATGCAGATTATGATAATTGTCTCTCTCATTTCCAATTAGCGCAGCGTAACGCAAAAGTTCGACTGGATGCGATTTTATACCTTGGTCGTGCCTACAGCAGAAAAAACTTCTACGACCTTGCGATTGAACAATTTTCGATTCTTAAGAACGAAATTCAAATAATGGATGATAGGAAGAAAGATGCCATTTACGAGCTTGGCTGTTGCTTTGAACTAATGGGAGAGCAAGACAAAGCAATTGAGGAATTTAAAGTTGTTTATTCGGCCGACATATCATTTCGAGATGTGGCAGATAAAATAAATGCCTTTTATTCTAGAAACAAATAACTTAAATGGCGGAGAGGGAGGGATTCGAACCCCCGGTACCTTGCGGCACACCCGATTTCGAGTCGGGCACATTCGACCACTCTGCCACCTCTCCCGCAATAATTCAGGCTCCAAACAATTAATTAATCAATTCACTCTGGCAACTTAATTTGCATTTACCACTATTGATAATTTCTCATTTACACGCTTGCCCGAAATGCCCTCGTTCGCTTGGATATAACCATGAAATTAATTCCCCCATCAACACTTTCACTTTTATTTCTTTTTTTCTGTGTTTCTTGTAATTCTACTAAAACCACATCGATTGAATTTTCCGATGGGTCTTATCAAGGAGAAATAGATAAAAAAGGAAAGAAGCAGGGTAAAGGAATTTATGTCTGGCATGACGGCTCCACCTATGAAGGAGACTTCAAGAATGACTCAAGGCATGGGAATGGTTATTTTAAGTGGAGTAATGGGGAATCATACAAGGGTGATTACTTTGAAGATAGCCGAACGGGAGAGGGAATATATCGATGGCCTGATGGGTCCTACTACGAAGGTTCTTTTCTGAACGGCAAAAGACATGGTTTCGGAGTGTTTCATTCACTTGATGGTTCAATATATGAGGGGGAATGGTTTGATGACTTACAACATGGGGAAGGTGTTCGGACTAATCCCGAAAAAACTACAATCAAAGCAGTTTGGAGAAACGGAAAAATTATTACTAAACCTTCTGTCCTTCCCCGAACTGCGACCAAGCCCACACTGGAAAAGATTGAACTACCGATCGCTCCAGAACTCCCCAATACTACTCAAGTAAAGACTGAAACAAAGGAGAAAATTTCGCTCTCTAATCCGTCCAATTCAATTCGGCCCCGAAAAGAAGTAAGCTCAGATAATGCTAATGCTCCACCTTCTGAAAATTTATGGGGTGCAAAAGAAATTGGTTTAAAGGAGCCGATAAAGCAAGTAATTGAACAACCAACCCCAAGTGCTTCGAGCCCGAAAGAACAACCCACCTCCAAGATCGCCCTTGTTGAGCAAGCCCAACTTAATGCAAACCCACTCACTGGGAGCCCCCAATTGAATTCGGGGAGCTCCAATATTTGGACTGGTACTGTTTCCGAAGCCGAGGATCAGTTTGATACCAATCTGATTAATGGAATCGACACAGTAAGCGATTCCAAATCCAAACAACCATTTTCCGGAAAAATGCAAATTCTCAATCTAAACGGAAATTTAATTGGAGAAGTTAACCTTCTCGATGGCCAACTTCATGGAGAAGAGGTTTTCATTGATGAATCAGGTGTAATAACTGAAAGAAACCTATGGGAAAAAGGCGTCCGTATTCAATAAGCTAAATTATTGAGAGCAAAATGAAAGAGATTCCTTTTCGCTCGGTCATCAAAACACATTTCTTTTTTTGCTAGGTTCTTGCCTACCAACTTGTAAATTTCTTTTATACTAAATTAACGGAATCATTGTTTGGGTTAATTCTTATTACGCCATTCAACAATATTGTTTCTAGTGCCTTTAAGCATGAATGGTATTGCACACTTCAACGCCGATAGAAAACTGAATTACAAATACTCACAATTTAATTCTTCGAAAATGTGTATTTGGAATGTTTACAAATTTGGATAGTAATTACTAACGTTAAAACATTACATTTCCCCTCAAGATCCAGAATCATTATGAATTTTTAAATGGACTCCATTACATCGGATAAAAATCCCAAAAGTTTACTCCCTAATATTGCTCTCAATTACGAACCTTCTGAGTTCCCGAGGGAACTCTCAAGGCACTATATATCCGCTAGTGATCAAGATATATCCGATATGCTCAAACAGATCGGGGTGGATTGTATTGATGATCTCTTTTCTCACATCCCGGATTTTCTCCAACTAGAAAATATTACTGGGTTACCTAATGAACTAGAGTACAAGGAAGCAGCCAACGAACTTGCACGAATTTCAGATTCTACGAATTTAAAAACTTCATTTATTGGAGATACTTTGCCGAATTGGGGAACCCACCCCATCGTAGATTTTGTCTCAAGCTTACGTCCGTTGAGTACTTCGTACACCCCTTACCAGCCAGAAAGAAGTCAAGGTACCTTAGTTACGCATTGGATTTATCAATGTGCCTTGTCCTCACTAACTGGATTTGAGGCGATCAATACCTCTCTGTATGATAGATCTGCTGCTATTTACGAAGCCATTACCTGTGCTTACCGAACGAATCCCCGGGGAGGGAAAATTCTTTTGTCTGATTCGCTTTTTGAAACCGATCTTGAAGTCATTAAAACATTGTCCGAGGAAACAGACTTACAATTCCAATTTGTTCCATTTGATTCGCAGACCGGGCTTCTAAAAAAAGAATGGTTAACAAATCTTACCCAAGAAGAAACTAGTGAAATTTCCGCATTTGTTTTTCCTCAAGTTAACTCACTTGGGTTACTGGAGGATGTCGATTTCCTCAGTGACTTTGCCCAGTCCAATGGAATTAGATCTATTGCCTGTATCGACCCGATACTCTTAGGAACAGGGGGCTTAAAACCTCCAACCGAATTCGGAGGGGAAGGAGTCGACTTCATGGTTGGCGAAGCACAACACCTGGCAATAGCGCCTAATTTTGGCGGTCCTGGTCTTGGGATATTTGGATGTCGGCATAATGAAAAAAATAAAAGAGACCTTCGATCTACACCTGGTAGGTATATTGGAAAAGCGAAAGACCTAAACGGAAGAGATTGTTTTGTCATGGTTCTTTCCACACGCGAACAACACATTCGCAAAGAGAAGGCGACATCAAATGTGTGCTCGAATCAGGCATTTTTGGCTACACTCGCAGGAGCATCACTTTTGGCAAAAGGGGATCATGGACTAGCCGAGTCGATCCAAAAAGCAAGGTCCGCACACAATAGGATTCAGAGCATATTGGATCAACTGGACGGCATATCTCTTGCATTCCCCAACTCAACAAGCTTCAATGATCTTCTTCTACAAATTGACCGATCTGTGGATGAACTACAGAAAAAAGCTTCTGCTAAAAACCTTCAAATTGGAGTTGATGTCTCCAATCGCATGCGCAATGAAGAAAATCACCATCTTCTTAAAATCTCATTCTCGGATCTCCATGAAGATGATTCAGTCGAGGAATTAATTACATTTTTACACGAAGAATTTCCTGAAAGTTCAGGCAAAGTACTAATCAACACCAATAATGAAATTCCTCCAAAGTATCTAAGAGAAGGAAAGGCAGAAATGCCCAGTTTCTCCTACGATGAATTAACATTATATTACAAAAAACTAGCTAGTCTAAATGTGAGTCCAGACGATGGTTGCTACCCACTCGGGTCTTGCACGATGAAATATAATCCAATGCTTAATGATTGGGCAGCTGCTCTTCCGGGATTCTCACAGACCCACCCACAAGCACCGGAAAGTGATGTTCAAGGACCTCTTCAAATTTTATTTGAAATTCAGGAATGGTTTACAAAAATTACCGGGCTTCCAGGAGTTACTACCCAACCAGTTGCTGGCGCACAGGGAGAACTTGTCGGCTTAAAACTCTTCCAAGCCTACCATCGTTCCCGAAAAGATTATAATCGAAATGTCATCTTTATCCCTCGTTCCGCACACGGAACGAACTTTGCCACAGCAGCAATGGCAGGATTCACTGGTACTGATGGAATTGTGTACCTTCAGGCATCTCCAAATGGAACCATCGATATAGATGATTTCAATGAAAAGATTCTAACATTTGGTGATCGTCTTTGCGGGGTAATGATTACCAACCCAAACACCTCGGGCATATTAGAAGAACAATTCCATTTGATTGCCGAAGCAGTTCACCAAGTTGGCGGTCTTGTCTATATGGACGGAGCAAATATGAACGCAGTTGCCGGTTTGATAGATTTAGGAAAGCTAGGTGTAGATGCGGTTCATAATAACCTGCACAAGACTTGGACCATACCACATGGAGGCGGTGGACCAGGAGATGCAATTGTTGCGGTCTCAGAAAAGTTAATCGATTTCCTTCCAGGACGGCAGATTTTAAAAAATTCTGATGGCTCTTTTTATTCTCGTACGCCCCCTCAATCAATCGGTTCTTTTCACCGCAACTGGGGGAATTTCGGACATAAAGTACGGGCCTACGCCTACCTCCTTCGACTGGGAAATCAAGGTGTACCTCGAATGTCCTCAATGGCTGTGCTTTCGGCACGTTACCTTTACGAAAAATTAAAAAATTACTTTCCTACCCTACCTGGTGAAAAGGTTAGCGCTCCGCGCATGCACGAGTTTATCCTCACATTAAGCGATGAAGATTTCTTATGTTTAGAAGGTGTTGGTATTCCTAAAAGCAAAGCGATACCACAAGTCGGTAAACTTTTTCTTGATTTCGGTTTCCATGCACCCACAGTAGCCTTTCCTGAAGTGTTTGGCTTAATGATAGAACCAACAGAAAGCTACACAAAAGCGGAACTAGACAGGTTCATAGATGCGGTGATTGCAATCAAAGAATTAATATCCGAATGCCCAGAAGCAATTAAAACTGCTCCCCATTTTACTCCGATTGATCGGGTTGATGAAGTCGGTGCAAATCGAAATTTAATACTTCAGGAAAAACTGGAGCATTTACCGTCTCTCCATCTAAACCGGATTGAACCCAGCACATTAAATGCTTTAGAAATTTCGGAGATCAAAAAGCGTATTATTGATTCTACTTTGTGATGCGGATTGATTTGACGAATTCACAATAATTTACATCCTCTAATTCATGCCTGATGAAAAGGAAGAACAACCCCTCGTTTCTAAAAAAGGAATAGTAATCGATTTATTACTTTCTTTTTGTTTTTTTATTTTCATGGGAGCGTATGTATTACCTCCACATGTCCCATCGGATGATTCTTTTGTAGTTAACATCGTTGCTTTCATGACATCATTTTGTATGACAGGAGTATTCTGGATGGCCGCGAATATGTTTCGTGTAACTTTGGTTGATTTCCAAAGAAGTAAAAAAAATTAGTCTACCTATATCTAAGTTAGGAAACCCTCTAACAAGCTGACTAGTTTACCCCTTGGGGTAGCTTCTATATTGGTACCGCAATCTGTAACTTCTTCGGTACTTATACAACCCTGTTCGCGTAGCTTTGCCACCAGATCATACCGTTGATGAGGGATGGAATATTTTGTACTGACAACTGATTTGTTTAATCGTTCCTCGATAATCTGCAAAAGTTCCTGGATTCCTTCACCAGTTTTACAACTCACGAAAATACAATCGGGCGTAAGCGCTTTTGCTTTTAACCGAGTCATCACTTGATCGCCCTGATCTATTTTATTATACACGGTAAGAATTTCTTTATCTTCAGCACCTAGTTCTTCCAACACCTCATTTGTGGTATTTAAATGTTCCTCAAACTCTGAGCATGAAAAATCAATCACATGAAGAAGCAAATTGGCAACCAATGCTTCTTCCAGGGTAGCTTTAAATGCGTCAATTAACCGATGGGGTAGTTTTCGAATAAAACCAACAGTATCTGTTAAAACAATTGTCCTACCTCCGGGCAACTTAACCTTTCTGCTCGTAGGGTCTAATGTTGCAAATAATTTGTCCACTGAAAGGACGCTTGAACCTGTAATACGGTTTAAGAGTGTTGATTTCCCTGCATTGGTATACCCCACGATCGCAAGAGTGGCTAACGGGATTCGCTGCCTTTTCTTTCGACTCGTATTCCTACGACCGGATACTTGAATAATTTCTTTCTTGGTTGAAGCTATTTTGTCTCTCAACATTCTTTGATCTAACTCAATCTGAGCCTCACCGTCTCCTCTTTGTGTAACTCCCCCACCCCGTTGCCTGTCTAAGTGAGTCCACGCTCTACGCAAACGGGGCAAGGAGTACTCAAGGCGAGCAAGGCGAACTTGTAATACAGCTTCTTTGGTTTGTGCTCGATCCGCGAATACATCCAATATGACCTCATGGCGATCGATCACGAGTACTTTGGTTAATTCCTCCCAGTTTCTTTGCTGGCCTGGCGTAATTTCATTATCGAAAATAATAACATCACACCTCAAGGCTTTTACCTGTTCATCAATTTCCTGGCACTTTCCTTTTCCTAAAATATGTCCAGGATATGTTTTTCGTGTCCTTACAATGGACTGTGCGACTACTGAAATCGAAAGATTTTCAACTAACTCCGATAATTCCCCTAATAAGGAGGCTGCCGACCCCTCTTCCTCTTTCCGGGTAATAACAGAAACTAAAAAAGCACGTTCTACCTTCCTTGGTTTCTCTTTGACTTCAAACATGCAAAGTGTGAATGCAGTTTACCTCAACAAAAAGGGACCGAGCATTTGCTCGATCCCTTTACAGAAGATTTATTCAAAAGAAATGAATTAAGAAACTGCTGCCTGAGCTGCAGCAAGCCTCGCTGTGGGGACTCGAAATGGAGAACAACTCACATAGTTCAATCCAATCTTGTGGCAAAATTCCACACTTTTCGGATCTCCTCCGTGTTCACCACAAATACCGAGTTTAATACCACGACGAGAGGACTTGCCTTTCTTTACTGCAATTTCCATTAGTTGGCCCACTCCACTTTGATCAACACTCGCAAATGGATTCGCATCCAAAATGTCTAATTCAGTATAATTAGGAAGGAAACTCCCGGAATCATCACGGCTCATTCCCATTGTGGTTTGAGTTAAATCATTAGTTCCAAAACTAAAGAATTGTGCAGTCTTGGCAATTTCGTCTGCAACTAGTGCTGCTCTTGGAATTTCAATCATTGTACCCACTAAGTATTTTACTTTCACTCCCTTTGCTTCAAATACCTTTTTGGCAGTTGCATGAATAACCTCAACCTGAAGTTCAAGTTCTCGGGGGAAGCCAACGAGGGGAACCATTAACTCAGGGTTCACTTCAATTCCGCTCTTTTGTGCGAGAATAGCTGCCTCAAAAATCGCTTGGGCCTGCATCTCAGTTACTTCAGGGTAAGAAATGCCAAGACGGCAACCTCGATGACCAAGCATCGGATTAAATTCGTGTAAGTCTTCTACCCGCTTTTTAATTGATGCAAGAGACACTCCCAGCTTTTTTGCCAAATCTCTTTGCGCTGACTGATCGTGAGGTAAAAATTCATGCAAAGGAGGATCCAAGAGCCTAATAGTGGCTGGTTTTCCTTCGAGTGCTTTAAAAATACCGTGGAAATCACGCCTTTGGTAAGGAAGTAATTTTTTAAGTGCTTTTCTGCGAATCAGTTCATCATCCGCAAGGATCATTTCGCGCATCGCATCTATACGGTTTCCTTCGAAGAACATATGCTCGGTACGGCATAGACCAATCCCAGTTGCACCAAACGCAACTGCGTTTGCAACTTGTGTAGGGGAGTCCGCATTTGTACGAACAGTCATTCGAGTAGCTTGCTCACACCACTTCATCAGTTGGGAAAAGTTTTGGTATGCCCGGCTCTTCTTGGGGTCTAATTTTTTCTCAATGAGAACTTGAATAATTTCAGAAGGTGCAGTCTTGAGTTCTCCCGCAAAAACTTCTCCGGTCGTACCATTGATTGACATGTAATCTCCCTCTTTGAAAGTCTTACCGGCAACTTTTACTGTTCGAGTCTTGTAATCCACATCAAGATCAGCTGCTCCGCATACACAAACCTTACCCATTTGACGAGCGACCAAAGCTGCATGAGAAGAAACTCCTCCCCGTGCAGTTAGAATTCCTTCCGCAGCAATCATGCCCCGTAAATCTTCAGGTGAAGTTTCTTGGCGGACAAGTAGAACAGTACCTTTCTTCGCTGCTTCAACTGCTCTTTCTGCATTTAAGCAAATTTTACCAGATGCGGCACCAGGACCAGCAGGAAGACCTTTGCATAAACGAGCGGCGGCCTTTTGCGCAGCCTGATCAAATACAGGCGCAAGAACTTGGTCAAGCTGATCGGCAGGAACACGCTTAATAGCAGTTTTCCAATCAATTAAACGCTCTTTTACCATCTCGGTTGCAATACGAACTGCGGCAAGGCCGGTTCGTTTACCGTTTCGAGTTTGAAGCATATACAACTTCTCGTTCTCGATAGTAAACTCGAAGTCTTGCATATCCTTAAAATGTTTTTCTAATTTTTTCTGAACCAGGACGAGTTCTTTAAAAGGTTTTGGAAGTACCTTCTGAAGTTTTGCGACTGGTTGAGGTGTTCGAACTCCTGCCACAACATCCTCACCCTGAGCATCGGTAAGAAACTCACCATAAAGGACTTTTTCTCCGGATGCAGGATCACGTGTAAATCCCACTCCAGATCCAGACTTCTTTCCTGTGTTTCCAAAAACCATTGCCTGTACATTTACCGCAGTTCCCCACTCGGCAGGAATTCCGTATTTACGACGGTAAACTGAAGCGCGATCGTTCATCCAGGAACTAAACACAGCACCTATAGAACCTTCCAATTGCTCCCATGGACAGGTTGGGAAATCGGATCCAGTCCTTTTCTTCACCAAGTTCTTAAAGCGAGAAACCAATTCCTTCATTTGCACGGCTGAAATACGGGAATCATCCACCTCACCTTTCGCTTTGGGGAAAATTTCTTTCTTAAAATCTTCGATGATCGCTTCGAATGGATCATGGTCTTCACTTGGAAGTTTTTGTACACCCATCACCACATCTCCGTACATTTGAATAAATCTACGATAGCAATCCCATGCAAATCGGGGGTTACCGGAAGCTGCTGAAAGTGCTTCGACTGTTTCATCGTTAAGGCCTAGGTTTAAGATGGTATCCATCATACCCGGCATAGAGTCTCTCGCACCGGATCGTACAGAAAGAAGGAGAGGCTTTTTTAAATCGCCTAATTTTTGGCCAAGCTGTTTTTCCATTATCGCGACCGATGATCTCATTTGATCATCTAAAACTTTTGGATAGCTTTTCTTGTTTTTATAAAAATAAGTACATACCTCGGTTGAAATTGTGAAGCCAGGAGGAACTGGAAGGCCAATCTTTGCCATCTCGGCTAAGTTTGCACCTTTTCCGCCCAAAAGTTCGCGCTGCGTGGCATCGCCATCGGTCTTTTTGCCAAAGTCATACACATACTTGTGGCTTTTTGCTTTTGCAGTTTTTGCCTTCACTGAGGAAGACGCTTTTGCGGATGATTTCGATTTAACGGGTTTTGACTTCTTTTTTTGGGCCATTTGTATGAAGGTTTGGTTAGCATCTGAGATAATTTAACAACTTGAAGTTCAATTCAAATTACTTGTGAGTTGATAAAATTTTGGAGAGTGTTTTATCATATTTTTTTTTCTCTTTGTCAATGGATGACTTTTCTTGCATCTCAAACTATCCGAAGTACTCGCTTTACAATGGACTAGAAAAAAATTAATGGCATTATAAATTAACACAATTTCTTATTTATTTAATTCCTTTTTTTGTACCCCACGATGAGTAATCATTCCAACAAACCCAAAACATTTGGTGACCGATTTAAAGAAGAAGGTCTAACTGGAATTTTAAAGGGTAAAAAGAAAGACAGTAAGGGAAAACCGGATGAGATGCACTTCCTTGAACACCTAGAAGAACTGAGGTGGGTTATTTTTAAAGCGGTGATTGCTTTTCTATTTGGTTGTGTAGGGGTTGCAATTTTCATGCAGGATTCCGTTAAATTACTCCAAATGCCCCTGATAAGTGCTGTAGAAGATTTTGGTGTAATTGATATCGATCTTCAAACCATAGGTCTTGAGGAGTATATCGATCCATTAAATAAAAAAGAAGTTGATCTCGGTATGCTCAGGAATGCCCGAGAAAATTCTTTAATACAATGGGGAATTGATAATCCTCATCACAGAACAAGAATACTGACACACTTTTCAAATGGACAAAATCGGAATTTGCTTCAAGTCATTCGTTCCTACTCTCCAATTTTCATTGCTATGAAAATTTGTTTCCTCGGTGGAATCGGTATTTCACTGCCCCTTATTCTCTACTTCGTTGGTTCATTTGTAGTGCCCGGATTAACCAAAGAGGAAAAACATGTATTTTTCCCTGGATGCGTAGCAGCCACGTTTCTTTTTATTGCCGGGGCATCAATGACTTACTTTTTTATTCTTCCCTACTCGTTGGCCTTTACCATTGAATTCTCCTTTAATGTTCTCGGCCTTGATGTCTACAGGCCTGAGGCAGGGAATTACTACAGTACGATCATCTGGATGACCTTTGCTGTTGGCATTGCATTCCAGTTTCCACTCGTGCTTATTTTGCTGATTAAAATTGGCATTTTAAATGTCACAAAATTAAGGCAAAACAGGAGGTTGGTACTGGTCATCTTGATGATTTCAGCCGCTTTGATTACTCCCGGAGGAGATCCAGTGAGCCTTTGTATTTTAACGATTCCATTATACATTCTATACGAATTAGCGATTATTACAGGTTCGATAATTGAAGTTAGAAAAAAAAGAAAGGAGTGGATTGAATGGGACGAGAGTATTCAAGGACCCAAACCTGACAAACCAACAACTCGGAATAAGGGCGCCTGGATCCTTTATTTATCAATCATTATAATAGTCGGTTCACTGAGTATTTTTGCTTTTCAGAATAAAAAACTGATCGAGCCGTGGATTGAATCGTTTCGTAAATTTGGTCAATTTACGGAAACAGAAACAACAGAGCCAAATAAAATTCAACCCAGTACTGCATTCCAGGAGGAGAACGTCACCGCATTACCAACTCTTTCTGGTCAAAAGGAATTCCTGCTTCAATTGTCCCCAATTGATGAAAACATTTCTTTCGAACAAAACCAAACCATCCTTTTCCGGGCACAAATCTTTCAACAAGATTGAGCTACAAATAAATTAATTGGGAAAATCTAATCTTCACTACTAATTCTCACCTCAGATGGTTGATAATAAAAGCAAAATTTTAAAACTTGGAAAATCCCTAAAGTCATTTCGTAAACAAAAAGGGCTTACCCAACCTGAACTTGCTAATTTGAGTGGAGTTTCCACCTCCATTGTTAACGATCTGGAAAATGGTATCCGAACGGCGGGTTGCAAGACATTGAATAAGATTGCCCGTGGTCTTGAATTAAATGACGAAGATAGGTTTCGACTCATTTTAAAGGCGCTCGAACTTTCAAAAAGAGATTTTGTAATTCCAGACTTTGCGACATTCCCTCCGGAGATTATAAACTTTCTACCTTACATACTGGCGAAAAATGGAATCCAGCCTAAGAGAATTAAAAATGTGGAGCTTGCGCCGGATGATAAGAGTGGAATTCAAATTACAACCACAGATGATTTAACTCTCTCGATCGAGATCAAACTCACTAAGAAAAATTAAGTGGTAAAGAAGAGTGGATAAAGTTCGGTTAGATCGGTTTTTATGGGCTTCCCGTTTTTATAAAACCCGGTCGCTATCGACTGACGCATGTAAAAGAAACTGGATTAGCGTAAATGATTTAACCGCAAAGCCGTCTAAAGAGGTGCGGATCGGTGATATAATTAAAATAAAAAAATCCTCTCATTACAGGTCGATCAAAATAATTGTTCTCCTTAACAAACGGGTCGGAGCGAGTAAAGTAGAGGACTATATTGAGGATATTACTTCTCCCGAAGAGATTGAGAAGGAACGGGAGCACAACCAAAACCGAAAACTTTTCAATCTCTCTACATCTCATAAAGGTAGACCATCCAAGAAACAAAGAAGAGACCTTGAAGAATTTCTTTACCATGGAGGGGAAGATTAATCGGTATTAATCAATGAAACACATAACCCTCTAAAATATCATATTTCAACTTGAACTACCGATAAGAAATTAGAATTAAAAATTAGATTTCCTTTTTTCACCAAATATGCGTTAAATCGACCACTCCAAGTTAAAACCTACCTCCCATCACCTCCAACCATCATTTGCTTTAATCAATAAAGGATTGTATTAATATTTTTGTATTCCATAAATCCAATGCGAGTAGAGTGGAGCAAGTTTTATTTGTAAATTGCGCCGGTTGAAAGGATGACTTTGTTTTTAGAAATTGAAAAATTCAATCACTCAAGGGATGGGAGTATCGTTATTTTTTAATCCGAAAATACTACATGTGGAATATCTTGACCAAGATCTATTGTAAAAATACTTGCAAGAAACTTTAAGCATCGGCATTAAAAAGAATGATGAACAAGATTATATTCCCTTTTCTCGCAAGTTTGCTTGTATGCCTTTTTTCATCTTGTATTCAAACAAGTCCATCCTCAAAGGGTAACCCAAGCAGAGACAAGACTGTAATGCTCCACTGGTTAGACTTAGATGACCAAGGAATTGTTCGACTAACTGGAAACGACGGAAATGTTTCGAAATCAAGCAACCCCTTTACCGGTGAGGCGATTGAAACATTTGAACAAAGCCCGACAAAATCAGTATCCGAATGGAAAGAAGGAAAGAAACACGGTACTACAACCGAGTATTTTTACAACGGACGAAAAAGAAGAATTATCAATTACAAAAATGGCATTAAGCACGGCATTGCAGAAGAATATAGAATAACCGGGGAATTACTCCGCAGGGAAACCTATCAAGAGGGTAACCTTAATGGTCCTAAAAGCGAATGGCACCCCAATGGTGCGAAAATTTTAGAAGTTCAAATGAGAAATGCCAAACCTCATGGCGAGGCACTTGAATGGTATCCAGATGGTTTGGAAAAATCGTCCACCATATATCGTCACGGTCTTCGTGAGGGCCCCTCCTCCGAGTGGTACACCAACGGGCAAAGAAAACTCGGACTTTTTTACCAAAAAGATAAACAACACGGCCAAAGAACAATTTGGTATGAAGATGGACAAAAAAGATTAACCGCTCAGTTTGAAGAGGATATGATGGAAGGAAATTCACAGGGTTGGTTTCCAGGTGGACAACAACAATTTGATTATAACTTCAGGAAAAATCTTGAACATGGTGTCTGCACTGAATGGAACTCGGAAGGCAAAAAGATTTCAGAAATCCGGTTTGTTGACGGTTCTCCCTCTCAAAACTTATTAACCGGTGAAAAAATTATTACCCCGGCAGCCGAAAAAGAAGATCCATCTAGTTCCTCCATTCCTAGTACAGAAAATGCGACTCCATTATTAAATCCTTCCGCTAATCCTACCAATGAAGGAGTATTCGCCCCTCCTTCCCTAAATAACGATACTCGAAATTCACAAAATACGATTTCCAAGGAATTACCCACAAACCCTACACCGGAAACCGAAAAGGAAACCTTAGTTCCACCTCCTCCTACAATACCAATTAATCCAGTTTCTAATGACATAGCAGTCCCACAGGCAGAACCGTCGAGTGCTCCTCCACTTACTGCCCCTACTGTGCCCGGTTTCAATCCATTTGAAGATGAGCCCTCAAAACCTAAGGTAAATCCAATTGAGCAACAACCCATTGAAGTAATTCCGACACCTCCGCTCCCCCCTCCTCCTCCCCCCTCTTTTGATCCGTTTGAAGATAAACCTTTAGTGCCGAATCAGTCTGCACTCCCACCACCTCCTCCCCCTCCTTCGTTTAATCCGTTTGAAGACAATCTATCTCCTTCTTCAGAAACACCCGTTTTAGAAGAAACCACACCTCCGCCTCCGCCCCCTCCTCCAGGGAATATTAATCCATTTAACAACCCGTCTACCAGTCCTGCTCCTGACGCAAAAGGTACTCCATTTGATCCATTTGCAACCGAGGACGAAGCAACACAAGGAAAGGATTCTGATGTACCGCTCGGAGATGTATTTAATACTCCTCCACAAGCTTCTCCTACAGAAAGTGGTTTTGATAACATTCCGCCACCACCACCTCCTCCCCCTACTTTCAATCCTTTTGACCTGCCTCCGTTACCAGGAGAATAAAGTCGAGATTTAGTAAGGAATAGTAAAGGTTAATAGAACTTTCGAAAAAAGTGGCAGCCCGGCAGGGATTTGAACCCCGACTGAGAGTACCAAAAACTCCTGTGCTACCATTACACCACCGGGCTACTTCTTTTTAAAATGATCACAACTCAATTAAAGTCAAGATTCTTGCTTAAAAATAACTCACATTATGCCCAGTAAATTTAAAAGAATTATTCTTAAAATAAGTGGAGAAATCCTTGGTAGTAGAGAAGAGGGGGAACCCATTCACGCAAAATCATTGGAAAATATTTGCTCTGAGATTAAAGCTGTTTCTGATATGGGAGTTGAGGTTGGCCTGGTGGTTGGTGGAGGAAATATTTTTCGCGGATTACAGGGAAGCGATAAGGGAATTGATCGTACAACAGGCGACTCCATGGGCATGCTTGCCACTGTTATTAACGGTCTGGCATTGATGGATCGACTCGAAAAAATGGGCTCTGTAGTCCGGGTGCAAAGTGCGATTCCGATGGATAAATTAGCAGAACCCTACATCCAAAGACGAGCGATCAGACATTTAGAAAGAGGTCGAATTGTTATTTTTGTATCTGGAACCGGTAATCCATATTTTTCCACTGATACCACTGCCGCTCTACGAGCAAGTGAAATTTCGGCTGAAATTATCCTTAAAGCGACAAAAGTGGATGGTATTTACGATAAAGACCCACATAAATTTGATGATGCCGTAAGATTTGAAAGTCTCAGTTATATGGATTGCCTGGAAAAAAGACTCTCCGTTATGGACTCAACGGCATTTTCACTCTGCATGGATAATGGCATGCCAATCCTAGTCTTTGATCTGCAACAAAAACATTCGATTCGAATGGCTGTTGCAGGAGAAAAGATTGGTACCATTGTCAAATAAATCTTTCGACCAAAATCAAATTATACAACCCAGCCCAACCATGGAAACCTCACTAATTTTCGATAAGATGAATCAAGACATGAACAAGTCAATTGATCATGTAATGCATGAATTTAAAACCCTCCATACAGGAAAAGCAAATACCTCAATGGTGGAGAACATATCAGTTGATGTCTATGGTTCTGCAATGAAACTGCGTGATATCGCAGCAATTACCACCCCAGATGCAAGAACCATCCAAATTCAACCATGGGACAAAACAAGCTGTGCTCCGATTGAAAAAGCCCTTCTCGAAGCTAAGATCGGTATTACTCCTTTAATTACAGGGGAACTTATCCGCCTACCCATTCCTGAATTGAGTGGTGAGAGAAGAGAAGAATTATGTAAGGTGGCTCAAGGCTTTGCCGAGCAAAGCAGAGTGGGAGTCCGTGCCTCCAGAAAAGAAGCGATGGACGGTTTAAAGATAGCCCAGAAAGAGGGTCTACCCGAAGATGATTTTAAAAGATCAGAAAAAGAAGTTCAGAAAAACACTGATGATGCAGTGACCAAAATTAACGAAGCACTTGCTAGTAAAGAATCGGATCTTCGAAAAGTTTAAAATACTAATATCTTGGATCAGGTACGATTCTACTGGAATCAAATGAACCAGAAAATCCCGAAGATTCCTTGAAAAAAATAGTGATTAAACTGGGTACCGGTATTCTCTCTGCAGGCAGAGGAAATATCAGAACTGACCGAATGGAAGAATGGGCAAAGAGTATAGCAACTTTGTCCGCACAAGGTATTGAAACAATTATAGTAAGTTCTGGTGCAGTTGGATTAGGAATGGGAAAATTAGGGATTGAAGAAAGGCCCAAGGATTTATCCTTACTGCGGGCCTGTGCCTCAATTGGGCAATGCCTTCTCATGAACGCATGGAGTCAATCATTAGAAAAAGCCGGCTTGATTGCTTCGCAAGTTCTTTTAACCCGAGAGGATTTTGAAAGT
The DNA here is from genome assembly GCF_964187635.1 of Candidatus Seribacter sulfatis. Taxonomy (NCBI): domain Bacteria; kingdom Pseudomonadati; phylum Verrucomicrobiota; class Opitutia; order Opitutales; family Candidatus Seribacteraceae; genus Candidatus Seribacter; species Candidatus Seribacter sulfatis. Next base: position 41,053 of record NZ_CAXLMO010000046.1, read on the forward strand.
AGGAAGCGATCACAAAAGGTGGAGGAAACTCTTTGTACACTTCTTAAGCAAAAGGTTGTTCCCGTAGTAAACGAAAATGATTCGGTAAGTGATGAAGAAATAAAATTTGGAGACAATGACGTTCTATCCGCATTACTTGCTTCCATCGGAAAAGCAGATTTTCTGATCATCCTATCCACAGCAACAGGATTAATGACCCACCCGACCTCCGGAACTCTAATTCCGTTCGTTGCAGAAATCACACCCTCCATTGAAGCTATGGCAAAAGGTACCCACAGTGCAACCGCAGTGGGCGGTATGGTTACCAAGATAGAGGCGGCAAAAATTGCCTGTGGGTCTGGATGTGCTGTTTTTATAGGAAGCGGTGAACAACCGGCAGAACTTTCCAGTATTATCAATGGGAGAAATGTGCAGGGGACTTTTTTTGCACCCACCGGACTTGAATTATCAGAAAGAAAAAAATGGGTTGCATTTTTCCCTACTCCGAAGGGTTCTTTAACAATAGATATCGGTGCCGAGGAAGCCATTATTGAAAAAGGAGGAAGTTTGCTTGCCATTGGCATTAGCAAAATTGAAGGAGATTTCGAAAAAGCGGACGTTGTAGAAATTAAAAATCAACAAGAACAAATTATTGCACGCGGAATTACTCGATTTAGTAAGCATGAATTACTGGGGCTTCAGGGTAAGCAAAATGAAGAAATCCTTGCCTTATTTCCTGGGAAAAATCGACCTGAAGTGATTCACCGGGATCATTTAGCACCATTACAGAGCGAAAAAAGCTGAATACGCTTGCCCGTTCATCCCCTTTTAGAGAAAGGTATTTCTCGTGTACGATTACGAAGATGATGAAGAAGATATGTTCGGTTCTCCGACTCCGCCCAAAAATGATGCAAAGATCGATTTTCAGGCGGAGCTTAACGCAGATCAATTCCAGGCGGTAACGGCTCCATTCGGGCCCGCTCTTGTTTTGGCTGGTGCCGGTTCTGGAAAAACAAGGACGCTCACTTACCGAGTTGCCTACTTGCTTACAGAGGGGGTCAGTCCCGAGGAAATCTTACTCCTCACATTCACCAATAAAGCATCCAAGCAAATGCTTGAGCGGGTCGAAGAACTTACCGGAGCGGGAGCTAACCGATTTCTCGGAGGTACATTTCACCATGTGGGTGGACAAGTTCTTAGACTTTTCGGAGATTCAATCGGTCTTCCGAGAAATTTTACTATTTTAGATGATGGAGATTCAGACGCCCTTCTTTCCGAGGTAATAAGGGACCTGGACCCCGATTTTTTTAAATCAAAAGAAAACCCCAAAGCAAAACCGATAAAAGGAATAATCAGTTACTCTCGAAATGTCATGGTACCAGTGGAAGAAGTAGCGAAAGGACGTTATCCATCCAATGGAGAATTGCTCGCTAAAATTGATGCCTTCACAAGGGAGTATCAAGATACTAAAATCAGTCGTGGCCTTGCAGATTATGATGATTTATTGGTACTGTGGCTTAAAGTACTCGAAACAAATCAAGAGGCGGCCCAATATTATCAACAACGATTTTCTCATATTTTAGTGGATGAATATCAAGATGTTAATTCTCTCCAATCGAAAATTATTGATAAGATAGGAATTAACCATCAGATAATGGCAGTGGGAGATGATGCACAATGTATTTATACCTGGCGGGGTGCTGATATGAATCAAATTATGGGATTTCCGGAAAGGCACCCGGGTACGAAAATCTTTAAGATTGAAACTAATTATCGAAGTTCTCCCGAAATTCTAAAGTTTGCCAATGGGATACTGGAAAATCGATCGACAGACGATAACTTTACCAAAACACTTAAACCGTCTCAACCCCATCAGGAACTTCCAGTTGTGGTTCCAACCGTAGATGGTTATCAACAGGCGAACTTCATCTTGTCAAAAGTCGAACAAATGGTTGATAACGGAACCAACTATCATGATATAGCAATTCTTTATCGTGCACATTATCACGCCATGGAGCTTCAGATCGAACTGTCTCGTCGGGATATTCCATTTGTGATCACGAGTGGTCTTCGATTTTTTGAACAAGCACATGTCAAAGACCTCGTTGCTCAACTGAGGTTTGTCGTAAATCCCAAAGATTTAACCGCGTTCCATCGATTTGCCTGCCTACTGCCAAAAGTGGGAGAAAAAACAGCTTCAAAATTACTCGGAATTGCAGAAAAAATTGCTGTCGATAAGGAAATCAAAATTACTGCTGCCCTATCCGAACCAGAAGTGGTGAAAAAAGTACCAGCAGATGCCAAGGAAGACTGGGTTGGATTGGTTGAAACATTACAAAGTATCGCTGAGCTTACTGCTACCGCAACGCCATCAAAAGTCGTCGATGAAGCAATTAATGGATGGTATCACGAATACTTGCATGCAACCTATGAAAATTGGCCCCGAAGGGAAGAGGACTTAGAAAGCTTGGTTGATTTCGCGAGTAAATATGAAAATTTAGCGGAAATGCTTACCCAATTAATCCTGCTTAGTTCCGAATCCGGCGACCGCGTTGTTCGGAAGGGAGAAAGTTGCCTTAGACTCTCCACTATTCATCAATCTAAAGGTTTAGAATTTCGTCATGTATTTATTATCGGATTAGCCGATGGATTGTTTCCAAACAAAAGAGCAATAGATGGGGAAGGCGACCTGGAAGAAGAGAGAAGACTTTTCTATGTTGCCTCTACTCGGGCAGAGCGTTCGCTACACCTTGTTTATCCTATGCTTTCGAGTCAGAATGGAACTCAAATTCGACTAATGCAGAGCCGATTCCTGAAAGAACTTCCCCAGACTCGCTATGAATTATACAATGTCCATGCCCAAAACGCTTTTGGCCGCCAATCGGGGTATGGAAGCAAATGGAGTCAATATGGTGGTGGGACAAGAAGAAGTGGAAATAATAGACGATCTTTTTAACGATCTAATCCATTCTTTAAGGCACGCCACGCGAGCAAACTACAGTCATGTCTGTCAGGAAATCGAATTATTGTTTGATATACAATTAAATCACCCGGTGGCGTAAACTCTTTTCCCAACTCTACATATTGGAGTATATCTCTGCACAGGTGAGACGATTCAAGTACATCCATACCATTAAGCTGAGAACACATAAGCGATGCACATGCTTGGGAGAGAGCGGAGCCTTGGCCAGAGAACCGAATCTTTTCTATAGTGGATTCACTTCTTACTAACTCGACCTTACAGGTATTTCCAGTCTTTTCACTCTGCCAAATACCGGTATGACTAAATTTTTCTAATTTTCCTTGAAAAAGTGGGGACCGAGCATGTTCCTCCAATATTTCACGATGGAGCGGATCTTCTCTCTCCATTCTTTAAAAAGTATTCTTCCACATCATCGACTCAACAGGCTTTGGCGAGCGTTGGTTATACTTTGCTGAAGCCTTACTTGAATAATCCACTTCAACATTGCCCTCCACCATAAAATAAATGAGTTGGCCAATTGGCATACCAGCGTACACCCGGACTGATTGTGAAACTGAAATTTCGAGAGTCCAATGATTACAAAATCCAACATCCCCTTTTCCTGCTGTGGCATGAATATCGATCCCAAGACGACCAACACTTGATTTACCTTCTAAAAAGGGCACGCATTGATGGGTTTCTGTATATTCTAGAGTGGATCCAAGATATGTTTTGCCGGGATTTAAGACAATGCCCGTTTGGTCAATTTCGAAGTGTTTGACCTGATTGTGTCGCTTTGCGTCAATAACATCGTCTACATAACAGGCTAGAAATTTAGATAAGTGAACATCATAACTATTGGTGCCAAGACAGGAGCGATCATAAGGTTCAATCACAATATCCTTCTTTTCTATGGCATGAAGAATTGAGGAATCAGAAAGAATCATAATTTATGTAATTGAAGATTAGTAACGGCAAAGCACACATGTAAAGTTTTATGCAATTTTAAACTTTCCATACAAGGTGTCAGTATGAGTAGTCTAACACAAAACCGCCATACACTTTATAGCATCTCCCTTGAAAAATGACAGGGAGAAAGAAAGACTCTAGGCGAATGGTCTGTAAACACCAGGTGCAGGGACAGGGTATTCACCCTTTTCATCAGGAGCAACCGGAGGGGCACTATCCCAAGTATAATCGTCAATACCAGGTGCATAATCTCTTCCCTTTTTCATTAGGTCATCCGCAATAATTTCTTTACCGGAATAGCAGGCTTCACGACCCAATATTGCTGTAAAAGTACTCATGGCACCATACTCAGCCTCATTGTAGTACTCTCCCTTATGCAGGGCTTCAATCAAATCCTTCTGTTCTTGGTAATGGCCTCCACCAGCACCGCGAATCCGAATAGGATCACCCGCGAAGGGTTCTATGTGACTGGCAACCTTACAGGTTCCCTTCGAACCATGAGCATACTCTGCAACATGGGACCATCCTCCTTTAAGGTGTCGGCCTTGGCTAAACATTTTTGTCCCGTCCGGAAATGTGTATTCAACAAAAGTATGATCAAAAATTTGGGAAAGCTTTCGATCTCCCCCCATTCTCATTTCACTTCCCCCCATACCGTTCGCTTTGATCGGATACATCCCCTTTATCCAGCAACCTGCATCCAAGTTGTGTATATGTTGCTCACAAATTTGATCACCGGATGCCCAGGTAAAATGATACCAGTTGTTCACTTGATACTCCATCTCGGTCATGCCTGGTTGTTTCCCACGATGCCAAATAGAATTACCATTCCAATACACACGAAGCATATTGATATCTCCAATGACCCCATCTTGAAGTTGTTTAACGCAATCAATGTAGCGTTCTTCGTGCCGACGCTGTAATCCAATACCCACCGTAAGACCTTTTTCCTTTGCTTTCTTCGCGGAGGCCAATACACGACGAATTCCAGTTACATCACTGGCAACCGGTTTTTCCATAAAAACTTTTTTGCCTTGGTTTATCGCGTATTCAAACTGCTGAGGCTTGAAGCCTGGAGGAGTTGCAATTACAACCATGTCTACATCTTCATTGATCGCCTGCTTGTATCCGTCTAAGCCACCAAAGATTCTCCCCTCAACATCAATACGGTCCTCTCCGTATTTCTTCTTCATCGCGGCAATTTTATTCGCTGATTTTTCAGGGAACGCGTCCGCGATTGCAACCAGCTTTGTTTTGCAGCGAAGATTCTTATTTTTTTCTAAATCCATGGGTGCATCTAGAATTTGAGTAATCGCACCGGTACCGCGGCCACCAAGTCCAATCGCAGCAACTCGTATTGTGTCACTTTGAAGAGCTTCGCCTCTTGCAACATAGGGAAAGGATGCGGCTGCACCTGCGATTGCTGAGGTACCAATGAATTTTCTACGACTTACAGATTCTGTTTCTTTCATATGAATTATAATAGATTAATTGAGGAATTTTGAGAATTTTAATTTAAGTTTCTTGATTGAGGAATTGATTTGGATGGCCCTTTTATATCGCCTAGTGCCCATTGAATTCCATCGAGAAAGTGTTGCAACATAAATGGTGTCCACCAGGTTGCTTTGTTATGACCAAAATTGGAATAAAAAACTCGTCCCTTTCCGTAAGAGCGAACCCAGGAAACAGGATAATCGTTTGTTTTGGAATTTCCTTTCTTATCTGTATTAACTGAATCAAGACCTATCAGTATACGAAGCTTGCTTCGATCATAGGCCTTATATTGATATATTTCATCCGAAAACATAAATTCTTTTTCTTTGAAAGCTTGATTGATAGGATGTTTTACATCTTCAACGAAAAACGGCCATTTACCACCGGCATTCCATGGATGCCCAGCAAAACATCCCCCAATCATATCGGTGTATTCCTGCCATTGAGACATTCCGCCATCCGAAGCGGCATGAAACCCAATAAAAGCTTTTCCATTCTTAATAAAATTTAGAATCGCATCCCGTTGAGACTTTTCAGTAAACGCCTTTTGTACATGAGTCGTATTATTAAAAATAATTGCATCATATTTTTTTAAACCTTCGGAGGTAAATTCTTTTGTCTCGAGAGTAAAAGTAGCTTCAAATGCCTGCGTTTTTTCAGCAAGTACACGTAAACCTTTAACACCAGTGGGGATCGAACTATGTTTAAAACCGCTTGGATGCGAATAAACTAGAACTTTTCGTGTTTTTTTTGGTTTAACTGAAGATTTCTCAGGTGCAGCGTTCTTAATTTTCAACAACTCATCATCAGGATTGGATAAAAGACCAGATACAACAAATAGGAGAAGACTAATTAAAGAAAATATAATTTTCATAAATGGATTAAGAGGGAATATATTTCATTCAAATGCAATTAGCTTTCTAAGCAAGCTAGGAAACAAATGATTAGGAAAAAAATTCTACACACAGGATGGGCAGGTTCCAAAAACCTCCATAACATGAGCGATTTCAACAAACCCAAAGGACTTCGCTGTTTCCTCCAATTCTTCTCCCATACAAAGATCAATCCGTTCAGTCCTACCACAATTTCGGCAAGTCAAATGATGATGATGGTCATGTCCGTGCCCAATACAGTAAACCTTAGTTCCGTTTTCACGCACGCCTCTCTGTACGACATTAATTTTCTCAAACTGTTCCAAACAACGGTAGGCAGTAACCAGGTCACAGGATTCTGAAGGCAGTTGAGCGAACGCTTCCTCCGCAGACATTGGGGAGTCAGCACTAGCTAAAACTTCCAGTATCGCCTTTCGCTGTTCTGTGACACGTAGTCCTTTCTCTCGAAGAAGTGTTATTCCATTTTCAACCAATTCTGACATTTGTTCTATGATTACTATTGCACTGATTTGAGCAATACAGAATGAAGCTTTTGTTACCGAAAATAAACTTTCTTAATTTTCGCATTGAATCGATTAGTAACTCCCATTAGCACTCTGAAATGAGTCGTTTACTTTTTCTATGTCCAATGATTGCCTGCTTATTTAGCATTCATTTATATTCAAATACCAATGACAAGCTGATTACTACTTATGCGGCACAATCTGTAAAAAAAGAACAAAACAAAAATTTCCTTTATCGAACATCTGCCCCTACCAAAATGGTAAAAGGAAAAAAATATCCTTTGTTGGTATTCTTCCATGGAGCCGGAGGGCGGGGCCAAGACAACCAAGGACAGTTGACCGATGCCGGAGCAATCCTAGCATTTGAACAACAAGGCGTTCGTTCCAAAAGAAAATCTCATATCTTCGCAGGGCAAGTTCCAAAGGGTGAACGATGGGTTGATGTCCATTGGAGCCTTCTCGGTCATAGAATGCCAAAAATCTCTAATTCTATGAAAATGGCATTTAAGGAAATTGATTCCTATGTTCAAAATCCAAAAAACCAAGTCGATCCAAATCGAATTTATGCAATGGGACTATCTATGGGAGGCTATGGCACATGGGATGCAATTCAACGCAGACCTGATTTCTTTGCTGCCGCCGTTCCTATTTGCGGAGGTGGAGACAAAAGTCTTGGTGGGAAAATTTCCAAAATCCCCATATGGGCATGGCATGGAGACAAGGATACGGTCATAAAACCGAGTCGATCGAGAGACATGATCCAGGCTGTAAAAGAAGCAGGAGGCTCAGCAAAGTATTCCGAAATAAAGGGCCGCGGTCATAACTCATGGGTTGATGTCTGGAACTCAGCCGAACTTTGGGACTGGCTTTACTCACAAAACAGCTAGCAAAAAAGCTTTTCTTTTAAATCTTCAATGCCCACAAACCTCTGAGTAGGAAGAAATATTATTCCAATTTAGAAAATTAAGTTCTCTACTCACTGGTAATTTCATCCAAGAAAATTCGGCTAATTTCCCCATTACCATAACTTACTAATCTAGATGAAGTATTTTAAAATATTTCTTCTATTGGTAGGGAATTATTCTTACACAGACCTACTTTTAGCAGACCTTAAAACTAAGCCCAACATCATACTCTTTATAGCTGATGACATGGGCATTGGGGATACTGATGCGTACCTTAATATCAGCCTCATTAAAGGATCTAAACCCGTTGGAAAAACCCTTAAAACTCCTAACATTGAAAAATTTGCCAAACAGGGAATTATTTTTACGGATGCCCATGCACCGGCATCTATGTGTAGTTCCACTCGATATTCTCTCTTAACCGGGCGACTCGCTCATCGGGCCTACCTTAAAAAACAGGGATGGCTCCCTCATGGTCCGAACCGACCCATGATTCAGAAGGCTCTGACCACTCTTCCCGAAATGCTCCAACGAAACGGCTACTACACTGGAGCTATCGGGAAATACCATGTCGGTATGGATTTCGATGATGGCCATGGTCAGCCTGCGGATGAATTTGACTATAAAGATGTAGATTTCACAAAACCATTACTTGATGGTCCTACTCATCATGGATTCGATGAATTCTTTGGTGTCCCAGGAAATACTGAAGATTCTTTGGATACTGAACCAAGAATCTACATTCGTAATGACAAGTGGACTCTCACAGATCGTTCGAAAATGCATTGGATGGGCATGAAACACAGAGCCGGCCAAATTCTCAGCGGACCGAATTGGGACCTATCTCAACTCGGACCCGATTTCCTCAAAGAAGGGCTCCAATTCATTCAAGTAGCATCTCAAAAACAAAAGCCGTTCTTTCTGTACTATGTTCCCACCGCAAATCATTTCCAAAGAAACCAAAGCGGGGATTATGCAGTACCAAAATTTTTGGATGGAAAGCCCGTTAAGGGAACAAGCCGGTATACGGATGAAACCAAAGGAACCGAGCGTGAAGACATGGTGATTGAAAATGACATAGCTTTTGGTGCACTGATTACAAAACTAGAAGAAACCAATGATCCACGAAATCCAGGTCATAAACTCATCGACAACACCTTAATCATTTTCACCAGCGATAATGGGCCTAATGTAGGGGATAACGAAGGAACAAACCAGGAAAGCGGAGGGCTAAGAGGAAAAAAAGCCAAGATATGGGAAGGGGGCCACCGGGTTCCTTTTATTCTTTTTAGAAAACAACATTTCGAAGGTGGCACGATAAATAGAAGCCTGTTTTCCCTCACAGATCTTTTCGCTACTATGGCCTCACTAGTCAGTGAAGAACTCAAACCTACTGAAGCTCAGGACAGCCTAGATTCACTCGCTTATTGGAAAAATCCAGAAAGGAGAGATAAGCGACCCCGTTATTTCTTTTGCCATTTAGGCCCTCCCTATGAAAACGACGCGATTGCGATTAGGAAAGATTCACAAAAGGTAATCGTAAGTGGTGGACTCGCTCAACCTTGGACTAAAAATGGAACACAAGGCTCAGCTCAACCATTAGTATCTTATGATTTGAAGCATGATCCTTATGAAAAAGAAGATTTCTCAAAATCCACTCCAAACGCATCTTCCATGGCAAACCGACTCCTTCAAATTCATAATCAGGGCTATTCAAGGGAGCTGAACCTTCCTGTAAGTCAGAACCTAATCATTGATGATGGGTGGCATAACTTAAGAAACGATATT
>NZ_CAXLMO010000047.1:0-9739 GCF_964187635.1 Candidatus Seribacter sulfatis
GGCTTGGAACAAACCGTCAGAAGCGTTGCAAGGGGTTCGTGCCGGCAGAGAGGTCATCAACTCCTATAATCGGAAGATCTACCTCGATTATCCCGCCAACAATGCCAACGCAGAAGAATTGAACAAGCATAACAGAAGGTATCGAAGCCGCCTGGTGTCCGCAAAGTCGATCTATGCATTCGAACCTGTTCCTGGCAGTCTAACTCCGGAAGAACGGGCCCGCGTTATTGGTGTGGAAGCTCCCGTATGGACGGAGGACATTCGAATGGATCGCCTAGATAGTAAGATTTTTCCTCGCCTGATCTCGGTTGCCGAAGTTGCCTGGACAGATGAGAAAAGAAAAAACTGGGAATCCTTTCAGCGTCGCCTTGAGAAGCACGCCCAAATCCTCGAGGCACTCAACATCGCCTATGACCGCAGTGACTTTATCATTGAAGCCAAATAGCCGGCAATTTGATGCAAGTAATAAGCTTGATTTAAAAGCCGTCTCTCCTTACCCCCTCAGACCACTGCCCCATGTTGGCTTCATTTGAACTAACTAATGCTAAATAGCTTCAGGTGCACCATCCTGAAAAACCGGCAAGCTACATCCGCCCATACTTAAACCATGAATAAAAAGAAGAATCTATGAGAAACCTAATCTTTCTGTGGGTGATGGTGTTATCCACCGCCGTATATGGCTCAAAAGCAAAAGAAATTAAGTACCAAAGCTCGGCAGATCATTCCGAGCAACCCGCGATGTTTTATGCTCCCGTATCCAAAGAGCCCGTACCTTTGATGGTGGCTCTTCATACCTGGTCCGGAAACTACAAACAGAAATACCACAAAGCCATTGAACAATGGTGCATCAAACATGGGTGGGCGTATATTCATCCAGACTTCCGAGGCCCCAACAATCGACCTGAAGCCACCGGTTCAGAATTGGTTGTTGCAGATATTGTAAGTGCCGTCGAGTACGCCAAGGGAGCGACCCAAATCGATAGCTCCGCCATCTATCTTATTGGCACTTCCGGAGGGGGCTATACTGCTTTAGTAATGGCTGGCCACCATCCTGACTTATGGGCTGGGGTTTCAGCTTGGGTGCCCATCTCGGACTTGGCAGCATGGCATGCACAGGGAAAGCATGTCGAAGCATTGGAACAGTCATGCGGGGGAGCTCCAGGTGACAGTCCGGCGGTTGATGCGGAGTATGCAAAGCGCTCCCCCATTACATTTCTGAGCAATGCGAAGGGAACGACACTGCATCTCCACGCAGGGATTAAAGAGAAGATCGTCTCCATCAGTCATTCACTGCTTGCCTTTAATGAACTGGCGGAAGCTAAAGACCGGATATCGGATAAGGATATTGCCTACTTCGTGAAGAAGAGAAAAGTGCCTCCGAATCTGCAAGCCGCCCATCCAGATCGAAGCTACGGCGAGAAGCAACCCCTCTTTACCAGAAAGTCAGGTAATGCAACGGTCACCATTTTTGATGGTGGCCATCAGCTTGTGGCAACAGCAGCGATCGCATGGATACAAAAGGTTCACAATGAAAAGACGAAAAAGAAAAAATGAACCTTTTGAAAAAAACACCTATTCTCGCCGGCATAGCCTTATGGGGATTACTCGTAGTAGGATCAGTCTTTGCAAATGAATCCCAAGGATCCATTCTCATTCGGGTTGCCGCTTACAATGTAGAGTTCGGAAAAAATGCCACGCCAGAGGAAATTGGCAAGATGTTCAAACCCTACAATTTTGACATTATCGGATTTAATGAGGTTCCCGATGGGGACTGGACTGCCCGCGTGGGCAAGGTTGTGGGCATGAAGCACATTTATGTTGGCAAAATTTCTTCTGCCAATCATAGGGACAAATACAAGTCCATCCTCAGTCGGACCCCTCTGCAAAGAGCGGTTGAGCATGATCTCACTGTTCAGCGAAAGCGTTCATGGAACCCGGCATCCGTAGTTCAGGCAATCACTCAAATAGACGGCGTTCCCATTTCTTTTTATTCCCTCCATATCTGCCGTTCGACAGACAATCATAAAACGGGACATGCCTATCGGTTGGCCAATGAGGTCTTGCCAAAAGATAAAACCGACCGGGTGATCGTGCTTGGGGATTTCAATAATAATATGGGCGATACTGCCATGAAGATGCTTGAGGCATCAGGGTATAAACCTACCTGGAAAGATCTGAAGGTCGATGTCTCTAAGGAATTTACCTATAATGCATTGAAGCCTGAACAACCGAACGCAGGAGTGATTGATCATATTTTCTACAATAACCTTCCCCGCACCAAGGTAATCGATGGAGGCATCATTGAATTGAAAAAACCTTTGTCTGACCACAAGCCTGTTTGGGCAGAACTCGCTTTTCCACGAGTTCTAAAATGATTTCGAAGTGATTGGGTTGATTTTCAAATCTTGCAAAAAGCCTCTGATAACTTTTTCGTAGTCTGCATGCCCAAAAGAAAGAATATCCTAAAAACGGAATGAGTGATCCTGCACCGGGTTTTCCCAAGCATGGCTTTGATTCTCCGCATAAAATTACGGATTCCATTGAAATCATTCCATCCCCGGATCCCGACACGCATATCATCTGCTACGGTCCACAGGATGTAAGCACGAGAATAATTGCGGCCATAATATACTCTATATTTGCAGGTGTTTTTAGTGGAGTTCCATTGTATTTCGGGATAAATGGTTGGTCGAAACTTTTTGAACGACCGTTCGAAGAAGCAGCCATGGTGGTCGCGGGAGCATTATTGATTGGAATTGGTTTGCTTATCTATTTTGGTCACGAAATACTATGGGCTTTGTTCGGTTCGACTTTCTTCACCGCGTCCAAAGGGGGGCTTGAGATCAAAAAGCAATTTTTATGTTTTTCCTCCAAAAAGTTTATCGGCTCTCAAGAAATCAAAAGTTTCAAGATGCATGTAAAAAAAGTGAGTAGTAAGGGTGGCGGAGGCAGTTCCAATTGGTACACTCTTTGGGTTGTTGGTAAAAAGAAGCATAAACTTGATTCTAAGACACCCAGTCGTGAATCCATAGAATGGTTGAGCAGGACCCTGTCGGATTGGTTTGGCGTTCCTATCGAAACAAGTCGTTAAGCAGAGTTTAAAATGCCAATCATTCTCCCACCGATCGCCCGTCGTGATTTTATTAAAGGTTCATTCGTACTGAGCGGTGCAACCATTACAGCATCTTCTTTTGTTGCAGCGGATAGTAAATCCGTTCGATTTGACCCTAATCGTATTGCTTTGCTTGCGGATACCCATATCAGTGATGATCCCAATCGTTCCTACCCCGGCACAAAATGGCCGGGCTCTCCTGTCAAAGAAGAGGAACACGAGTGGGTAAACATGGCGGATAGCCTTGCCCAGTCAGCAAGGGAGATAATAGAACTCAATCCGAGACCGTCTAACCTGATCATCAATGGCGACTGTGCCATGAGCAGAGGAACGGAAGCCGAGTACAAAGAGCTCTTGAGGCTTCTTGAACCCATCCGTGCTGCGGGGATTTCCGTTCATATAACCATTGGTAATCATGATAACCGTGATAAACTTTGGAAATTGCTCCCGTTTTTAAAGAAAGAACAGATGGGGATTCATGCGGATGTGATTGAACGGCCCCACGCTAATTTTTTCCTATTGGATTCCGGAAGAAAGGGAATCCTGGGGGAGAAACAGTTGAACTGGCTTGCCCAAGAACTCGACCAGAGGACAGATAAGCCCGCCCTTGTTTTTGGTCACTTCAATCCGTATCCCAATCTTGGGGTGCGTCCGATCAAGGGCATGCGAGATGGTTCTTCTCTTTTGAGACTACTTGCCGCACACAAGCATGCAAGGGCCTATTTCTATGGCCACACCCATGAATGGCAGCAGGATCAACGGGGTCATCTTCATCTTATCAACCAACCGGCAGTTAGTTACTATTTTGGAAAAGGCCATGCCCATGGTTGGGTTGACATGAAGCTTACTGCCAAATCTGCTGACTTGGAATTTCATTGTATTGATCCAAAACACAGGCAACATGGCAATCAAAGGCAGATCCCGTTAACTGGGTAAAGATTTGAATGTCATGAATACAAGAAACTCAATCCTCCTTGCTGCATTGTTTTTATCGAATGGCATATTCTGCAGTGCATTTGGAGAAAAGCCATCAACAGTGATTCCCGTACCATCCACATTAAAAAAATTCATGCCGAAGTTGCATCAAGAGAAACTCAGGGAGGCAAAAAACGGCAAGATCGATTTTGTGATGATCGGAGACTCGATTACTCATTCATGGAGTAAATATCCGGGTGTGTTTGAGGGGAGTAATCTGCTCAACCTTGGATTTCCCGGGGATCGTACACAGAATGTTCTCTGGCGAATTGAGAATGGTGCCCTTGATGGAATTTCCCCCAAGTTAGTAACTTTGATGATCGGAACCAATAATATGCATGATACCAAAAAAGCGTATCCTGCAGATAAACCGCAGGACATATTTACAGGAATCAAAGCCATTGTGGCTGAAGTTCGAACTCGTCTACCGAAATCGAAACTCGTGATCTTCTCCGTCTTTCCTAGAAAGGAGGGCTCTGAAAATGACAGAGCGAAAAAAGTCAATGCCATGTTACCACAACTTGCAGATGGCAAATATGTATCTCATATTGATTTGAATCCCTTTTTCACAACTGAAAAAGGTCAGCAGAATAAAGACCTGTATAATCGCGATTTACTACACTTCAACAATCAGGGATATCAGACATGGGGTAGGGCAATAAAGCCTTTGCTAAAAAAGCATGGCTTGAGGATGAACATCAACCAATGGGGGGAAGAATGACTTACAGATTGGTTGAGGGAAGCATTTTTGATTGGACAGTATAATAAGCATTTAGCTGCAAGGTTTTGGTATTCTATGTTTACAGGATAATATAAGTCTCTATAGTCAGACACCTTGGAAATGAATAGTACCTCAAAAACAGTAAAATGCCATACACATGGTTGGTTGGATTCACTGGCGATCAGTATGTCGGTAATCTGTGCTGTGCACTGTTTGCTTACACCGGTTCTACTTGCCTTGCTTCCGATTATTTCCACCACTTTTTGGGTTCACGAAAACTTTCACTTATGGATGGTTTTTTTAGTCGTACCCACAACTTCTCTTGCCGTATTTATGGGCTGTCGTAAGCACAAGGATAAGGTAGTAGCGGGACTTAGTATTACTGGTTTGGCTTTTATATTGTTCATTGCAATTTACCAATATTCATTTCATACGGGGCATTCATTTGATGCTAACGGGATTTGTACTTCTTGCACTCATCAAAGTTCGGGTAGTTTTCTTAATCTCACAACTATTCTCAATTCTGTTGGTGGTCTGTTTTTGGCTTCTGCTCATTTCCGTAATTTCAAGCTTTGTCGTCAGGCAAAGTGTGATCACGATTAGATCATTATTCTACAGGCTTGCTTTAGCCTTTTAACCTTAATGTTTGCCTGTCTGTGATGATCGGTTTGCTCAGGATTCTGAATTACAAAGAAATCAAAATCAATGTTTCTAAAGCTTCAAAAGTTGTTATGATCAATAAAGAATGAAAGATAATTTTGAGCATTTAATTGAACATGTAGATCCGGATGAATTTGCTCGATGGGAGGAGGTCGATCTTGAGATTTACGCCTTAACTGATTTAGGCTTCAAAGTAGCAATCAATGATCAGTATACAGGATTGGTTTACAGTAATCAGGTTTACGATAAGTATGAAGAAGGTCAGAAACTCAAAGGGTATATCACGGGTGTTCGAGAAGATGGTCGGATTGATGTTTCCTTACAGCCAGATAAAGGCAGGCATGTTCATTCCACTTTCGATAAAATTTTGAATCATCTTAAGATTTCTGGAGGGAAGTCAGAATTTGGCGATAAGAGTCCACCTGAAGATATAAAGAAAGAATTTCAAGTGAGTAAGAAAGTGTTTAAGCAGGCAATTGGTGGCCTCTATAAACAAGGAAAGATCAACATAACCGATGAAGGAATTGAACTTGTCCTGAAGAAATAGCCATTTTTAATTACTTGCTGATTTTTGCCCACAGCAATAAATAGCCATTTAATTTTTTAGTTTCCATTTGTTATTCCAAGCTTGTTTTTTTGGATAAAATATTGGTTCCTTTGTTATGATTTACTCAATCAATAGAAATAAAAAAGATGAATATAAATAGTAGAATTTTAATTTGTGGGTGGTTGTTTGTAATGGGGTCTGTCTCTTTTGGGGTCTATGGAAAGAAGGACTCCACCGTGAAAGATCCATGGGTGGGATGGCACCGCCCAGTTGATGATAATGTATTTACAAGCACCAAGGGAAATAATCATGATTCCGTTTTATTTGTGGAACCGGAACTGGATTATCCTTACTACCTGATCATTAGTCATACACCGCAGTATGCTCATTTATGGCGGAGTAAAAAGTTTTCCTGGAGCAGTGCTGATTGGGAACTGGTTACCGATCAGTACAAAATTGGTAATTTCTACGAATATGATGATGGCGTAAAAGTCGATGGCGTGTACTACATCTATGAAGGAGGGAAAGTATATACTTATTCGGGTCCCCTCGAGAAATCCAGTGGTAAGTGGAAAGTCTCCGGTTCCTTTCCGCATAAAAAATGCGATGATATTGGGATCTTTTATGAAAATGGACTTTTTCATATGTTTGGGGAGCACGGTCATTTTCCCCATGGGCCCGACGGGACCAGCCTCGCTCATTTTACTTCCAGAACCGGTCTGGGTGATTGGGAAATGGTAAACCCGAAGACTGTGGATCCAAACCCCAATGGCGGACACAAGTATGGGGTGGGGGATGCGACCATTGCTAAAATTCAGGGAAGTTATTACATTTTCTGCGACCGAGAATCTAAGGGTAGTCCGTATAAGGTGACTGCATGGCGTTCAGACAGTCTCAGTAAACCTTTTCAATACCTGGGGTTGGCGATTACTCCCCGCTCAGACGAAGTGGATGACTGGGATAATTATCGTATCCAGGATCCTGATATTGCCTTTATTCCTGAACTCAACCGCTATGTGATGACCTGCAATATGATGGATAAGGATGGAAATCCAGGGGGTGATTTTTCCCGATCCGGATTAAAGGGAAAAGATACCCGGGTGATCGGAGTTTTTTATTCGGATAAAAAACTTAAACGAAAAGAGAAATAAGACTTATTCAGGTCGACTTTTCTGACTCTAGTTTTAGCCCCATCTTATTGCTTAGTTATTGATAATTTTAGGCTTACACTACTTCTTAAGAAGAAGAAAATTTGCATTTCAAAAATAGCCCTTTTAAGTCAATAATATCAACCATCTGCTGAGATAACCAAATTCACCCAAACGGAAATGGTGATTTATAGATCGTTCCGATCGGCGCAGGCATTTTAAAATTTGATTCTTTAATAAGTTGGTGCGTCTGAACTTTTCGTTGATCCCAAGTTAGTTGGCCCGGTTTCGTTTTGGGCTGGAAAATGTTTCTCCTTATTCTTTCTTGCTAATTAAAGAGGGTAGTGGTCGTAATAATTTTACTTAGACAGAAATATGTAAGTGAAACTTTTTCGCTTTAAACGCGTTTTGAATAGTAACCACTATCCTTGGGTAAGCACTTCCTCACTCTTCCTTTCTCGCGGATTGCGGTTTTACTCCTCGCCATATTCAAACTACTTAGCAGATAAATTTAATAACTTATGAAAAATAAAAATTTCCACTTTTTGATAACACTCCTTTTAACCGCAGTGGTTTGTACTTCCGTTGCGAGTGAGAGTGCATTGGACAATCAAATCCTGAAAATCAAACCGCAGGCGGATCTAAATGGAGACGGTAAATTGTCCGATGCTGAAAAAGCAGCGATGAAAAAGATGATCATTAAACGATTCCCAAGGTCGGACTCAGATCGGGATGGGGATCTATCTGAAAAGGAGTTGGGGGTGGTTGTTCGTATTGCTACAGTTAGAGCCAAAAAGCAAGGATCCCACGGGCAAGGCAAGAAGACTAATCAAGGGAAAGAACGAAGAACACCCACTCATGCCAATGTGAAATACGGTAAAGATGAGCGTAATGTTTTCGACACCTGGTTGGCGGAGAGCGACAAGCCAACCCCGTTGGCGATCTATATCCATGGCGGAGGCTTTCGTGCAGGCAGTAAGGAAAAATTGAGTAATGATATTTTGAGCCAGCTCTTAAAGGCTGGTATCTCCGTTGCGTCGATTAATTACCGATATCTGACCATCGACACGCCGTTGCCCACTTCCCACCATGATGCCAGGCGTGCTTTGCAGTTTATGCGTTCCAAGGCCGAGGAATGGAATCTGGATAAGTCCCGGGTCGCCGCTTTCGGTGGCTCGGCAGGTGCTCAAATTTGTATGTGGTTGGCCTACTCCGACGACATGGCAAAACCCAAGAGCAAGGATCCCATTAAGCGGGAATCCACCCGGTTGACCTGTGTGGCTACCACCGGTGGGCAGACTACGAACAAAACCGAATTCTGGAAAGAAATGATTACCGATATCATGGGATCCAAAATCGAAGCGGAAGGATTTGTTCGGCCTCTTGATGGACTGGTCGATCCCGAAAAAATACGTATGGCAACCTGGGGTGCCAGTACTCTTGAGGAGGCTAGCCGAATCGCTTCTCAGCACTCTGCTCTTTCCCTTATTTCCGAGGATGATCCACCCATCTTTATGAGTTACGGCATGGATCCATCAGCGAAGCCTCCTACTGACAGGAATCGATTACGCGGCTGGATCATCCATCATGTCAACCTGGGCATTGCCCTGAAGGAAAAGACGGACGCTTTGGAGTTGGAAGCACATTTGAAATACCCCGGTGCTGAATTGAAATACCCGTCGCAGGTCGAATTCTTGGTGGACAAATTACTCAATTGATTTGTTTTTAGAGTACAAGAATGCTCTTAAAAAATCTATGAAGACAAATCTAATCCTCTTTTCCTTCCTGTTGGCTGTAATCAACTGTTTTGCCGGTAAGACTCCCAATATTATTCTTATCTTAGCCGACGATATGGGCCCGGGTGAACCCAGTCATATGGGTGGACTCGTACCGACTCCCGCACTGGACCGAATGGCAAAGGAGGGTATGCGCTTTACTGATGCACATACGACTTCTTCCGTTTGCACACCCACTCGCTATGGAATTCTTACAGGTCGCTATAACTGGAGGAGTCGTCTCAAAAGAGGTGTGCTGGTCAAAGCCAGTTCACAAGCTCTAATGGATCCAAATCGGGTCAACCTGCCCAATTTCCTTCAGCAAAATGGATATCATACGGGTATGGTGGGAAAATGGCATTTGGGGGCGGATTGGGAACTTTTGAAAAAACCTCCCGCGAGCCCGGATCGAAAAGATGATTCCTGGCGGGTTGATTACAGTAAACCTTTCCGTAATGGACCGGTGGATGTCGGGTTTGACGAAGCCTTTTTCATTCTTTCCTCCCTGGATATGGCTCCCTATCTATACCTCAGAAACAATAAATCCCTGTCGATTCCGACCTTGAACGCAGGGTGGCCCCATAACGAGTATAATGACTACAAACGGGTGGGGGCAGGTGCTGCTGACTTCGATGCCCATACCTGCCTGGCTGACTTTGCCCGTGAATCCCGAGAGTACATCAAGCGTCAGGCTTCGGATAAGGATAATCCTTTTTTCCTCTATGTGCCATTAACATCGCCACATACTCCGTGTACACCCGGCAAGAAGTTTAAGGGTAAGTTTCCACAATACAGTCTCTA
>NZ_CAXLMO010000048.1:0-17500 GCF_964187635.1 Candidatus Seribacter sulfatis
TTACGAATAATTACAATTCCTTCCGTAGCCTCTAAGATTTCACCATCTTGAATTGCATCACCTGCACTCACTTTCCTCCATCCACCACCCGAGATAATAACTTGTGGTGCATATTGGTACCCAGCACCTCTTGTGTTTCCAGTTCCAGTAAAACTAAAACCTGTTACTGAACCACCGGAAACAGTTGCATCTGCAACTGCCATTGTTGTATTTCCGCCTCCCATAAAATAAGCTTTTGCAGTACCATTATAGCCAGTTCCTCCCTGCCCAGTCGACCAAGTTTTTGTTCCGGCATTTACAAAATTTATATCCCTTCTTTTTCTAACAACTACGGTTGAAGAGGATGGCCTCGCGACTATTTTATAAGTACCAATTAGGCTTGAAAATATTTTAATTCCACTTCCGCTTGAAACATCAGTTCCATTAACATCAAGTTCCTGATCCCCGTTGTCATTTAGCTTTCGACCGATAATACCTTCAAAAGTTATGTCAAAACCTACTTGGGGAGCGGTACCACTTAAAGTGACAAGGGTATGATTACTATCATTATGGTCAACAGATAATCCGCCAGAAGCAGTACAACTTTGTAGATTCGAAATTGTACCATTGGCTAAGGATACATCTGCATCAGCTAATCCATTACTACTAGCAGTGCCAGCTTTTGCAGTTGCTGTAGCCGTTTTGGTAATGCCGTCATTAACTCCAGATTTGTAATAAAATTGAGACCAAACTGCATTATCAAGAAAAAATAACTGATCTGCATTAACATCCGTATCGCTTGACCCCGGACGAAATTCAACGCTACTTGTTCCAAATGTTTCAGAAGGAATGAGCTCACCAAGCAGCATGTCAGTGCCATAGGGATTATTCATAACAACAGCACCTGAAGTTACAGGAAGTTGCATTTTTTGATCGGAACTACTAACGCCACCATCAAAGTCAAGGGTTAGTGTTCCAGAAGTTCTTTTAGCAACAATAAATCCTTCATCAGGATAAATAACTAGATGGTTTCTCCTTCCCCATCTCATATAATATGAGCTATACCAACCGGCATCTCGTCCTAAACCTGATGGCATGTAAGCATATGGTACATATTGAAATCCGTTGTAGAGGTATACAAAATCAGCACCTGATGTGCTTCCGTTAGTACTGGAAGGATTTAAATCAAGATCTGACGCAGTCTCTCCAAATACAGAGCCCAAAGTTGGAGCACGGACAACTTCAACGGAATAGTCTGTTTGCAAAACATCTGAGAGTGATTCACCACTTGTTAATTTAGAAGTGTCAAGTGTAAGGTGAGTGGCATTATTGTCTGTTATTAGGAATACTCGACCTTCGTCATCATCTCCAGACTCAGTAAGTTTTACCAGATAAGGGCCACCAATAACTGTAACTCCAGGTGCCGCATCATAACCTGAACCGGCATTCGTTATTGTAATACCAGAAATGGCACCACTAGAAATTGTAGCAGTTGCGGTAGCTTGATCATCGCCACTAGTAGGATAATCAATTACAATCTCTGGGGCGGTAGAGAACCCTGTACCTGCATATGTTATAGGAATAGAACCAACACCTGCACCCGATAATGCAGATGTTAAAATTGGTGACCGAACCGAAGAATTAAAAACACCAGATACAAAAGGGTTAACAGTTACTTCACTAGAATCAGAGGAGGATTCAAAGCTGATAGTGTTTGAGGTTACGCTAGCAATCTGACCTGAATAAACGGCATCAGCAGAAACTCCTGCACTGACAACTGCGTACTTTGGAACTGATGCATTGGCATCTGCAATAGTTTTCGTAATTGCACCCGAAACTCCAGCAACATTCTTTGCTGCATTTGCGGATAAAGATGAAAAAAGAAGGAAGACACAAAGGCAAAGAGAATTGTGGGCGTTATTCATGATTTTAGGTAATATTTTAAAAGGGCTTATCTTTAGTTAGCATTAACTTGGTAAATCTTACATGTATTTGGAATGTTTTTTCAAAAGAATTTTTTAGAAAAGGAAGTTTTTTTTAGAAATAGTCAAAAGAATAGTAGATTTAGTACCTACTTTGAATAACTGAAACCAACTTTGTCAAATTTATAAAGCAAATAAGTTCCAATAATAAAACAGAGTGAATTAGGGATCCACAAAAATAGTAAATTGGAGTATTGAAAAGAAAACTCCTCCAGCAGAGTTATACTTGAGTAGTATAAAACTGAAAGAAAAATTCCAATCGCTAGATTAGAAATGGTTTCCTTTCGACCATGAGTGATCGAGATTGGTAAAAGAACCAATGATAGAAACAAGGAGGATGTCCCCAAGACATAACCTTTATGGATTAGTACCTTAGCATCGTATTTTTTAGTATTATCAGAACTAGATAACTCAAGCAGTTCAAAGAATCCAATTCTCTTTACATTTAAGTTATTACCATTGGGAGTGAGGTTAAAGATTATGGGTTTGTTCCATTCTTCGAAAGAAACAAAAAGATTACTGTTGTGAGAATCTATGGCGGATTCAAAGTCCACATTCTTTAAATTTAGAATTAATTGCGAATTAAGTTGGTTTCTTTCAATTTTTGCACTTTGGCTATTGATAATTCGAAGGAGAATTCCGTTTTCTCCAAGCAATAGAATTCTTACATTAGACCATCGATTTTGCTCCATTGAACCAACTGATAAAGAAACGCGATGGATCGGTTCATCCGATAGCGTAGCAAGGTTTTTGTTCGTTAACCCAGTCGAATTTTGCTCGAGATCAAATTCAATTTCTTTTTCAGTTTCCAACAACAAGTTTATATTACTCCATACAATGGCCGATTTTTTCTGATCAAATTCTGCCCTGCTCATTGGTGCCCACTGTAAAAAAGTATAGAGAGAGATAAGCGACACCAAAAAAGACAGAATGAAGCACGGCATGCCCCATGAAAAAATGCCATTTCCTAAAGATCGTAGTGCAAGAATTTCATTACTTGAGGACCATTTCCCATAACAAAGAAGTAGGGCCAACATAAAGCCAAAGGGTAAGGCAAAAGATAAGGCATAGGGAATTAAAAGAGAGGATAATTGAAGAAAGGAATAAGGAGATACTGACATTGCTTGGAGTAAATACTCATCATGCTTGACCAAGTTTCCATAGAGTAGAATCCCTAATAAAATAAAAGTTATCAAAATTGTCATACCAAGCAGTTGGAAAAAAAAATGACGATTGATTATCTTGGTAAACATCAGATTGAGTAAAGTTATGAAAAATCTATTTTTTGCAAATCTTCCGGTATATCTACTCCCACTGAAGCAAATTCCGTTATTTTCACTGCAATTCGAAATCCACTCTGCAATGCCCGTAGTTGCTCGAGCTTTTCAATGCGTTCCAATTCACCCGCTTCGCTCGAAACAAATTCTTCAAGGAATTCTTTCTTATATCCGTATAATCCCATGTGCTTGTATGCATAAATTGAGTGTCCAGGTAAGGATCCCGTTTTACTGTCACGAGCGAATGGAATGGGAGCACGCGAGAAGTAGAGGGCATGTCCATTGTTATCCATGACCACCTTGACTTGATTGGGGTCGCGGAAATCTTCTTCTGATTGAAAAATCGAGGCAAGGGTCGAAATCGATACATCTTTATGAGAAAGAGCCTCAGCAAGCATAAGAATTTGATCTCGCATGACCATTGGCTCATCAGCCTGCACATTAATCAAAAGGTCTCTTTTTAAAATTCTGTTTGCGATGGCAATTCGATCAGTGCCCGAGGACAGATGGGGAGGAGTTACAATAACATTGTAGCCAGATGACTCTAAAAGACTCTTGAGTTCATCTCCATCGACCGCAAAATAAAGATCAAACTCAGGAACTTGTTCTTTAATCCTCTCTGCAGTTCGTAAAATAAGAGGTTTTCCGCCTGCATCTGCTAAAAGCTTTCTTGGAAATCGAACAGATGCAAGGCGTGCAGGTACTATAATAGTTGGATTTTGGGTAGGAACCATAAAATAGAATTCATTGGGAATCACTTCTTGAGTTGTCGCAAGCAAAACCAAGCGATAGTATTATTCAATATTTTTTTTATGATAAAGCCATCAGAATCAACCATGACCAACTTAAACAAAATCGACCGCTTTTCTTTACCCGACGAACGAGGCCGATTTGGTCCCTATGGCGGATCTTACGTACCGGAGACACTTTCTCACCCGTTAAGTGAACTGTCTGCAGCTTATCTGAAAGCGAAGCAAGATCCTGCATTTCAGAAAGAATTAGCTTTTTTGCTTCGTACATTTGCAGGAAGGCCGACCGAGCTATATTTTGCAGAGCGCCTGACAAAAGAAATCGGAGGTGCTCAGATTTACCTAAAACGAGAAGACTTACTTCATACCGGTGCACACAAAATAAATAACGCACTTGGGCAAGCTCTTCTTGCAAAAAGAATGGGAAAAACACGAATTATTGCCGAGACAGGGGCTGGACAGCACGGAATTGCAACTGCATCTGTCTGTGCACACTTCGGATTTAGTTGCGTAATTTATATGGGGGCTGAAGACATGCGGCGCCAGGCTCTCAATGTTTTTCGCATGAGATTGAGCGGGGCAGAGGTTCGCGGAGTTGAATCAGGAAGCAAAACCCTTAAAGAGGCAATCAATGAGGCAATGAGAGATTGGGTTACCAATATAGATGATACTCATTATATACTGGGTTCGGCGTTAGGAGCACACCCCTACCCCGGCATGGTTCGGGATTTTCATCGAATAATCGGAGAAGAAACCAAAAAACAATTTTTGAACCTCGAAGGAAAACTACCAGATGAAATGATCGCATGTGTTGGAGGAGGTAGTAATGCGATTGGATTCTTCTTTGATTTCCTGGAAGAGGAGAATGTTCGACTAATTGGGGTAGAGGCAGGGGGCAGGTCTCTTGAGGACGGTCAGCACGCAGCGAGGTTCGAGGGAGGAAAACTTGGAGTGTTACAGGGTTGTAAAACTTGGATTTTACAAAATGAAGATGGGCAAATCAATCAGACCCACTCAGTTTCGGCAGGACTTGACTATGCCGCAATTGGGCCGGAGCATGCTTTTTACCGGGATCGTAATCGTATTGAGTATGCCAATGCCAATGACCAGGATGCATTGGATGCCTTTCAACTCCTCTCGTCAAAAGAGGGAATTCTTCCTGCTCTAGAAACTTCTCATGGACTTGCTTATGCATTTAAGAGAGCAAGTGAAATGACAAAAGATAAAGTTATCTGTGTTAATCTAAGCGGGCGAGGAGATAAAGATGCTATGGAAGTTGCCCGCTTGCTCGGAAAAGATAATACATTTGCACAACAATCATGAATAGTATGACGGGGTATGGAATGGCTTCCATTACTTTTGATAACCTATCGATTGAAATTGAGGTCACATCGGTCAATAAGAGACATCTAGAAACGATTGTATCGGCCCCAAAAGAATGGCAACGATTTGAGTATGATGCCAATAAGCAGATTAAATCTTTTTTTCAAAGAGGGAGAATTAGAGCTGCAATCAATCTCAGTAAATGTCCTGAAGAGGAGGCGCAAGGTCTATTTGAAGAATCGATTATCGAAAAAGACCTTGAATATTTAGAAGGTTTTCTTCGTCAAAAAAAACAAGATTTTAAAATTACCCCCGATATACTTCTGAGATTGGCAGAATTACGAAAAAATCAGTCTAAATTCCCTCCCCTGGATAAGGTATATAAAGATCTGGAAAAAGCGCTTACTGATGCGTGTAAAAGTATGGGTAAAATGAGAGAAATCGAAGGTAGCGCTATTAAACAAGACCTGACTGAGAGAATAAACCGTGTAACTGATTTAATCTGCGAAATGGAAGCACAGTCCAAGGGGATGGAACAAGAACACAAAGATAAATTAATGGAGCGCCTAAGAAAATCGAATTTATCTATTGAACAGGATGACGATCGAATTCTTAAGGAGGTTACTCTATTTGCAGAAAAGTCAGATACATCGGAAGAAATCACTCGTTTAAAAAGCCATTTGAGTCAAATGTTAGTCACATTCGAAGCGAATGGAAGCATCGGAAGAAAGATCGAGTTTATACTTCAGGAAATCTCGCGAGAACTCAATACATTCTGTTCGAAATCGACTCGTACTCAATGTACTAACATTGCTCTCAACGCACGGACTGAAGTTGAGAAAATGAGAGAACAATCCTTAAATATTGAATAGTCAGATCGCTAAGAATCTTGAGAGACCTTTAATTTTTCTAAATTCCTCGCTTTATTGCCTTCCTGAAAACCAACGAACATATAACTAATTGCCCCAATGAAAATTCCTGCGTCTGCGATATTAAAAATAGGGTAATCGTAATTGAGCAATGGAAGATAGACATCAATGAAGTCAACCACTTCAGCCGGTTCCCTGAATATTCGATCGCATAAATTTCCCGCAATTCCTCCACAAATAAGACCAAATATAATTTGTAAATTGGGTTTAAAGAGTTCGAGACTTTTTCTAAACAAGAAAATGAGAACGAGAGCCATTGCAGCCAATCCCGTCAAAACCTCAGGATAATCAGAAAACATACTCCATGCTGCCCCAGGATTGGTAATGTAAGTAAATTCCAAAAAGGCTTTATGCCCATTCATCCAATCCAGTACTACTATCGGGAAATTTCTTAGGTCATCGGCGTTTTCAACTGCCCAATGTTTTGTGGCAAGGTCTAAAACCCATACCACCGAAAAGAAAATCCAAAATCGAAGATAGGTCACCTAGAGCAATATTGTGATCAACGGAAGAGTATTAGCTATCGTCCCCAAGCGTAGAATCGGAAATAGTGGCAAAAATCCCACCGCCAGCATCACGTTCCCTTCGGTTTCTTTTCTCGTAAAGAGTTTGTCCTTCAAGTGAAAACCTAGTGAATGGAACCACTTTTAAACGAGATTTCTTGATCGGTTTCTCTGTTTCTTGACAAATGCCAAAAGTACCATCAAAAATTCGATCGATGGCATCTTCGATCTCCTCCAGTGCTTCCTGCTCGGTAGCAACCATGGAGAGTGCAACGTCCCGATTAAAGGATTCCGAGCCAGAGTCCGCAGAATTAATCGATAACTCTCCAGAAGACTCACGAGCCGATGCCCCTAATGTCTCATTCGAGCGTTGCCCGAGCGCTCCCTTTAAGGAATGTCTCAAATTCATTAAATCATTGTAGTAAACTTCCCACTCTTTGGGAACTTTTTTCGCATCTCGAATGGGGCGCGTTGGACCAACTGAAAGGCCAAAACCTAAAATGTCATCAACCGAAGCGGTTTGTAATTTTTTTACTTTTACCGATTTTCCTGTTTTTTTGGGTTCCTCTTTGGAGGGGACTAATTCTACTTCGGTCTCTTTTACTTTCTTTTTCTTTTTTGGCTTGGACGAGGCAGTTTCTGCTTTTCGTTTCTGAATAATCGCTCTTACATCGCCTAAGTTGAAAGTAGAACTCTCTTTCTTTTCCTCCGTGCTCGGAGTTTTAGAACGAGTTTTTTTTACAATTTCACGAACTTTAATTTCAACTTCAGAATCAACTTCAACTGCAACTTTAGGCTTTCGGCCTCTACGCACTGGTACTTTTTTTTCAGATTTGGAAACAGCACTTTTTTTACCACCTTGAGTAACTTGCTTTCCTTTTGAAGGAGATACATCTGAAAGGGTCGCATTTTTCCTCGGTCGTCCCCGAGGCCTCTTTATCTTTGGTTCAGACTCTTTATCCGAAGCTTGGGTCGATTGAGTTTTAGAAGCTTTTGTTTTTTTAGTCATAGGAAAAATTTAGGGTTAGATTAATTTCTTATACAAGTTTGGCAAGGACTTCAGCACAACGCGGCGAGACTTCACCCCAAGGCTCAATTGAAACAAGTTTTGGGACCCATCTCCAACTTCTGGGGCACCTTTGACCGCTCGCGTGCCGTGAAATCACTTGCAATTCTTCATCCTCTGAAGCTTCAACAATTATAACATTAGAAACAATTAACATTTCAGCTAAATCTTCTTCTCGCTGTTGAAAGAGAGTAAGTAGAGGATCACTTAGAGGAACCCTGATTTCTATCTCTGCTTCCAATGATTGACCGATTTCCTTACGGGTACGCAAGGATTCTAAAGAATCATTAACCTTCAGGTCCTTAAAATCTAAGATTGTTTGTGCATCTGATAGTTCTTTCCCCTCATCCCATTCTTGTGTTACCTTTGGCCAAGCTTGCAACGCTAAGAAATCTGTAGTGATATCTTTTCCAGATTGATGAAAAGACCAAGCCTCATCAGCGGTAAAAGGGGCCATTGGTCCAAGGATTCGAATCAGCGAGTCAAAAATTAAGTGTAATGCAGTTTGAGTAGACCTTCTCTTTGAATCACTTGGATGGAGCGTGTATAATCGATCTTTGATAATGTCATGATAAGTGGAGGACAAAACATTGGAGCAAAACTTATTAATCGCCTGTACCCCGCGATGAAACTCATACTTTTCAAACGCTTCAGTTACTTCCTTAATTAGGCTATTGGTCTGACTGAGTGCCCAACGATCGATTATTGTGAGTTGTTGAACGGGGATGGCATCTTCAGAAAAGGTAAAGTCATGTAAATTACCAAGTTGAAATTTGATTGAGTTGCGCAAAGTTCGGTACGATCGAACTACTTGTCCGAGAATTTCATCTGATAATGGAATGTCACGCCTGAAATCTTCCGAACATACCCAAATACGAAGGACATCGGCACCATACTTTTTCACATAAGAGTCAGCGGTTTGGGGCTTGCCATCACTTTTAGAAATTTTTCGGCCATTTCCATCAACCACAAATCCATGGGTCAGCACTCTCCTGTAAGGCGCCTGTTCAAATGCAATCATACTGGTCCATAATGAACTTTGAAACCATCCTCGATGTTGATCACTTCCCTCGAGATATAAATCTGCCGGCCACTTCAAATCCTTATTGTTTTGAAGTACTGCCCGATGACTACACCCTGAATCAATCCACACATCAAGTGTGTCGGTTCCTTTATGTAATGTCCTTCCTGTCCAATCTGCGGGAATGGGCAACCCATCTAATAATTCATTTTCAGATAATGAAAACCACGCATCTGTCCCCAGCTTTTCAATCTTGTCAGCCAGTCCCAAGATAAGCTTTTCATCGAGGAGAGCCTCTCCTTCCTCATCATAAAACACGGGGATAGGGACCCCCCAAGAACGTTGTCGTGAAATGCACCAGTCGGGTCGGGATTGTAAAAAACCATGTATCCTATTTTTTCCCCAATCAGGAGTAAAATTAACTGACTGAACTTCCTCCATACATTTCTTCCTCAATTCATCTTTATCTAAGGCAACAAACCATTGGTCCATTGCACGAAATACCACTGGTGTTTTACTTCGCCAACAATGAGGGTATTGATGAGCGTGATCTGTCTGTGCAAGTAATTTACCAGACTCTCTCAGTATGGAAAGAACCTCCTTATTCGCAGGACAACCAGAAGCCTTTTCCAATACAGATACTCCCACCAAGTTGGATGGGATTTGTCCATCGTCAACATAGCATCCATTGTCGTCCAATGGGCAATAAACCTCCAATTTATTTTCAAGTCCCGTTATATAATCATCTAAACCATGACCCGGTGCAATATGGACGCACCCAGTACCGGATTCGGTAGTTACATACTCTGCCGAAACAACTGGGCTCTCTCGGTCAATAAAAGGATGCTGAGTGACCCATGATGTCATCTCACTGCCCAATAATTTTTCTCCAAACTCACATGCTTGAAGACCGCAGGAGTTAATAAAAGAATCGGCAAGTTCTTCTGCTACCCAATAAGACTTCTCGGAACAAATTACTTCCACATAGCGAACACGAGGGTGAACCGCTAGGGCAAGATTTGCTGGCAGTGTCCAAGGGGTAGTAGTCCAAATAACAACATTCGATTCTCTTTCACTAGTAGATTTATCCCCGAGTACAGCAAACGGAACAAAAATGGAAGGACTGATATGATCTTGATATTCAATCTCTGCTTCTGCAAGTGCAGTCCTACACGGAATTGACCAATAAACTGGTTTTTTGCTCCGATAAACTAAGTCCTTTTTTACAAACTCCGCAAAAGTTCTCAAAATCTCAGCTTCGTAGGTGCTATTCATCGTTCTGTATTCACTACTCCAATCTGCAAGTACTCCCAATCTCTTAAATTGTGCACGTTGGGTTTCGATAAATCCTTTTGAAAATTCTTGGCAAGCTTGTCTTAGAGAAAGAGTATCGAATTCTTTTTTTTCCTTCCTCAGAACCTTGCTTACCTTGTGCTCGATTGGTAATCCATGACAATCCCATCCCGGCACATAAGGGGTACGAAAACCCCGGGCATTCTTGTATCTTAAAATGACATCTTTGAGAGTCTTATTGAGAGCAGTACCAACATGCACATCTCCATTCGTGAAAGGAGGTCCATCGTGTAGGATAAAATCTTCATTCCCGGCATTCTTCTCCTGCATTTTTTGATAAACATCTTGATCCTCCCAATGGGATAATCGAACAGGTTCTCTTTCCACCGCATTTGCTCGCATGGGAAAGTCGGTCTTTGGTAAATTCAAAGTATCCTTAAGTTTTTCTGCTTGGTTCATTGTGGACTTTTGGGAAATAAAAGAGAAGGCACGAAAGATGTGGGAATATATCTATATGTCAAGTGTGGAAAAGTGAGAAGGCGATTCTGCTTGCCTTCTAAAGAGCAAAACTCACCCTGATTTGTTTATCAATAATGTACCACTTTTTAACTAATCTGTGCTCCGCTTTTCAAGTGGAATCTCCCACTCTTTTTATTGGGGTGCTTATTCTGTCTATGGTCGTTGGTTTTTACTGTCTAACAAAAGGAGGCGACTTACTGAGTGACCATTGCTCCAATTTTGCGAAAATTCTTGGAGTACCGAGCGTAGTGGTGGGTTTAACTGTGGTTTCAATTGCTACCTCTGCTCCGGAACTCTTTACCTCGATTGCTGCAATTACCAGTGGGGCGAAAGGTTTAATATTAGGAAATATAATAGGTTCTAATATTGCAAACATTGGACTTATCTTAGGGATTTCGCTTTTTATTTCCCCTATCAACACAAAAAATGCAGTTTCTAACACACAACGTTCTCTCCTTCTAATTCTTAGTTTTTCTTTTACCGGATACCTTTTTTTCCACCCGTCTCACTCATTAAGCACATTACCGGGGACTTGTTTACTAATTTTCATTGCAAGCTACCTGCTATTTCTTACCAAAAGTGCTCTTCAGAACAGAGGTGTTCGAAAAAAAGACTCACTGGATGAGGAGGATATAAAACCGACCTCTATTTTACTCTCCTGTACTATGATCTTAATTGCCACCGCCGCATTATGGGCAGGATCGGATACTCTTGTGTTCGGAGCAAAAAATTTAGCTACCCTCGCTGGGGTACCAGAGGAATTAGTTGGTTTTACTTTAGTCGCAATTGGAACAAGCCTACCTGAATTAGCCGCTTCAATCTCACTGGTTAAAAAAGGCGAATTCAGTATGCTCTTGGGAAATATTGTTGGATCCAATATTTTTAATATTGCATTAGTTGGCGGAGTAGCAGGAATACTCGGACCAATAACAGCTACCACGACATATCCATGGATAGATTATCTCTCTTTGCTACTACTCACTGGAATCTTTGCTTTTTGGCTTAGAGGAAAACAATTAAACAAGATTCATGGAACCATGCTCTTAACCGTTTATTTAGCTGCATCACTCTTTACCTGGACATTCAATAGCTAAGTAAAAAAAGGCATCCAAGTTTTACAATTAAAATCACAAAGCAACCTTATGTTTTGTGCCGCAATCGAAATTTTATATTCCGGCAACCTAACTGCTGGAACTAAATAAAGCAGAGAGTAAAATGGTAATTGCTTCCCTCAGTACCGGTACAAGTTTACAGACTGTACTTAAAATTGGCTAGCACACCAAAGAGGTAAAACAAAAGGGCACAAACGACACTTAAAGTGTCTAAGTCTACAAAACGACTAATTTTAAGCTTCTTCGCCCACTTGAAATCGAACAAATTTTTCGACCGATAACTCTGCACCGATTTCTTTGCCCGTTTTTTCAAGTAATCCTTTAATCGAATGGTCAGGATCCTTGACAAAAGATTGTTCCAAAAAGCAGGAGTTAGCAAAATACTTATCGAGCTTTCCTTGCACGATTTTTTCAATCGCTTGGGGTGGTTTTCCTTCCGCTTGGGCAAGTGCAATTTCTTTTTCTTTTGCCACTAAGTCTGCAGGTACTTCATCACGAGAAACACAAACGGGGGAAGTCGCGGCAATGTGCATGCATAAGTCCTTAGCCAATAATTTAACATTTTCGGAGTTGGCGGCTTCAGTTGTACTGGAACCTAATGTTAATAGTACGGCAACCTTTCCTCCTGTATGAACATATGATTCAACTAATCCAGTGGCATTTGGTGCCAATGTGGAAGAACGCGAGATACGAATATTTTCACCAATTTTAGCAACCTGTTCAGTACGCTGTGCCTCTAGATCGGCATCAGGATTGGCTAATAATTGTCGAGCCACATCGGAAGCAAAACTGACAAAATCATCGTTTTTGGCGACAAAGTCAGTCTCACAATTTACTTCAACCAAAATACCTTTAGTTCTGTCTTCGCTTAGACATTGTGCGACAATTCCTTCTCCGGCATCACGTCCCGCCTTCTTGGCTGCAGATGCCACTCCTTTTTTACGAAGGATTGAAATTGCTTCATCAATATCGCCGTTACTCTCAACTAACGCACGTTTACAGTCAATTAAACCTGCTCCGGTTTTTTCGCGAAGGTTTAAAACATCATCTTTGGAAATTGCTGACATAGGAAAAATAAATTTAAGGATTTACAATGAGTAGAAGTATTAAGATTCTTTGGATTCTTCCTTGGAAGCTTCAGGTTTATCGCTTACAGGGGCACTGTCCTTCGTATCAACAGCAACTGGTTCTTCAACCTTGGCAGGAAGTTCTTCCTTGGAAGCTTCGGTCGTATTGGTTTCTTCGACCTTCGGTCGTCGATCATCAAAATCGGTCTCTTCATATCCCTCAGGTAACGTAACTTCAGGCTCATCTTCTTGGTCAATAAAATCAGGCTCGTGCGTTACCGGAGTAATATCTTTTCTGCGGGTAGGAGCTTCTGTCCTGCGGGATGCTCCAGTTTGAATGGCTTCAAGGATAACATCCACAATGATACGGATGGATTTGGTTGAGTCATCATTACCGGGGATTGGAAAATCGATCAATGAGGGATCGGAATTACTATCCACAAGAGCAAATACTGGAATTTTCAATCGATTCGCTTCTGCAATTGCGATCGCTTCGTTGTGAGAATCAATGACAAACAATGCACCCGGAATGCCTTGTAAATTAAGCATACCTTCAAAGTTACGCTTCATACGACTCATTTGTCTTTTGATCGCAGCACCTTCTTTGCCTGGAAGTTTATCTAAGCTACCATCATCTTCCATCTTAAGGAATTTCTTGTACTTCGCGAGACTTGTGGAAACGGTTTCGTGATTTGTCAAGCAACCACCCATCCAACGGTTCACGCAAAATGGCATGTTGGTAGCAGCAGCAAGTTCCCTCATCGGTTCTTGTGCTTGTCTCTTCGTTCCTACTAGTAAAATTTGTTTACCATTGGAAACAACTTCTTCGATTGCAGTCGCTGCTTTTTCGAGAAGATCGTAGGTCTTTTCCAAATCAATAATGGAAATACCATGTCTATTATCGTATACATAAGGCTTGGATTTTGGATTCCATCTTTTCAGTTGATGTCCGAAGTGTACTCCAGCCTCTAATAGGTCTCTTACTGTAATGTTCATAATGTAATTTTTAAAGCCCCGCCGAACAAGGCAGGGAGAAATGATTTTCTTTTGGGTTTGTTAAGGAATTTTAAAATTGGGAGCAGGGGCAGGATTTGAACCTGCGACCTTCAGGTTATGAGCCTGACGAGCTACCAGACTGCTCCACCCTGCTGTATTTAAAAATTTTACAGTATCTTAAATACAGAATGAAGCAATCCAAAAATTTATAATTTATAATTTTAAATCATTGTGATTAAAGTATCTTTAAAGTAAAACCTGATGATTAACATGATAGCTACAGAAGATATTGTAAATTATTGTAATCAAAGAACAAAACTCCAAGAAATTAAAGACTTCCCCGGTGCATTTAATGGCCTACAAATCCAAAACTCGGGAACGATTTCTAAAATAGGTGCGTCTGTGGATGCCGGTCTTGTCCCTTTTCAAAACGCAATTTCTAAGGGGATCGACTATATTATTACCCATCATGGTTTATTTTGGTCTCCTCCCCTTCCCATTACTGGTCCCGCTTATCAAAAAGTTAAATTATGTCTCGATCATAATTTAGCGGTTTACGGATCTCACCTTCCCCTTGATTGCCATCCAGAGATTGGAAATAATGCGATCCTCGCACAAAAACTTGGACTAGTTCCGACTTCAAGCTTCCTGCCCTACGAAGGAGTAGACATTGGCTTAA
This sequence comes from Candidatus Seribacter sulfatis, assembly GCF_964187635.1. Taxonomy (NCBI): domain Bacteria; kingdom Pseudomonadati; phylum Verrucomicrobiota; class Opitutia; order Opitutales; family Candidatus Seribacteraceae; genus Candidatus Seribacter; species Candidatus Seribacter sulfatis. The sequence continues at coordinate 14,496 of NZ_CAXLMO010000048.1, forward strand.
TTACAAAAAACACCCAGTCCAGAAAAGACCTGTCCAATCGACTCGAATCTCTTTTTTCCAAGGGAATTAATTCAATGGAGTTCGGTACAGAAAAACCGTCCACAATTGCCATACTTACTGGTTCCGGTCAAAGTGCAGTCGATAAGATTCTTGATGCGGGTACTGATACTTTAATAACAGGGGAACTAAAACAGCATCACTTCAACCTCGCCCAAGAACTTAAGCTTAACCTCTACGCCTGCGGACACTACGCCACAGAGACCTTCGGAGTGGATGCACTTGCTCTGGAAGTTGCTGAAAAATTCGATCTTCCCTACGAATTTATTCCCTCCGAATGTATGCTCTAACTCAGTCATTGCGATCAACTCATAAATTTGTCATTATAATCAAATGATAAAGATCGGACTTTTAAATGGACCCAATCTAGACCGGCTCGGTAAACGCGAACCAGAAGTCTACGGTTCGGTTACGCTTGCCCAAATCGAAGAGAAGGTAAAAAGCAAGGCAGACTCCTTCGACTGCGAGGTAGACTCCTTTCAGTCCAACCACGAAGGTGCCCTCATCGATAAGATCCATGAATGGGGAGATGCCGGATTTTCGGCACTCATTTTAAACCCCGGTGGATTAACTCACACCAGTGTAGCATTACGGGACGCCGTGGTCGCCTCAGGTCTAAAGACTGTCGAGGTTCACCTTTCTAATATCCATGCACGTGAGGATTTCCGGCATAAATCTCTCATATCCGGAATTGCGGCCGCGGTTGTTGCCGGAATGAGCCACCACGGGTATCTTTCTGCCTTAAGGTTTCTTGCTGAAGAGTGCTAGTGTTATGCTGCAATTCTCCTCACTTTAATTGGCGGCTATATGTAGAGACAATGAAGCGCTTCTTGTAAAAGTGAAAGCGTTCTATTGAAAGGATATTTCAAAGCTCACCGCACATTTCATCTGGTCGAACCCATTGATCAAATTCCTCACCGCTGAGAATTCCTAAATTAATAGATTCCTCGCGGAGAGTGGTACCATTTTCATGTGCTGTCTTCGCAATTTTAGCAGCCTTCTCATACCCAATTTTTGGATTAAGTGCTGTAACTAACATTAAAGAATTATCTAAGTTCTTCTTCAGGTTCAAATAATTCGGCTCTATGCCACTTACACAGTTTTCATCAAAAGAAATACAGCCATCTCCAAGTAGTCTACCGGATTGAAGAAAGTTAGCAGCAATCAAGGGCTTGTATACATTAAGTTCATAATGACCCTGCAAACCACCAATAGAAAGTGCCACATCATTGCCTAAAACCTGAGCACAAATCATTGTTAGCGCCTCACACTGGGTAGGGTTTACTTTCCCTGGCATAATCGATGAACCTGGCTCGTTGGAAGGGATCGTAATTTCGCCTATCCCACTTCTTGGTCCAGATGCTAGCAAGCGAATATCATTTGCGATTTTATTGAGCGATACAGCTAATTGTTTAAGAGCCCCATGGGATTCAACCATCGCGTCGTGTGCAGCCAAAGCTTCAAATTTATTATTAGCACTGACAAAAGGAAGGGCAGTAAACTCAGCAATTTTTTCGGCAACAATTTCTGAATAGCCCGAGGGGGTATTGATTCCAGTTCCAACTGCAGTACCACCAAGTGCCAATTCGGATAAATGCGGTAAAGTATTTTTGATTGCTTTTAGGGCATGATCAAGTTGTGAAACATACCCCGAAAACTCCTGGCCCAAGGTCAGTGGTGTTGCATCCATTAAGTGCGTACGACCAATCTTAACTACTTTCATAAATTCGACTGACTTTTCAGCAAGTCGGGCCTGTAGTCTTTCAACCCCGGGGATAGTAGTTTCAATGATCATCTTATACGCAGCAATGTGCATACCCGTAGGAAAGGTGTCATTAGAACTCTGAGACTTATTTACATCATCATTGGGGTGAAGAATTTTTGTAATGTCCTCTAAGCTCCCTCCAGTCAGAGTATGAGACCGGTTTGCAATTACCTCATTTACATTCATGTTCGATTGAGTTCCGCTTCCAGTTTGCCAAGTAACTAAAGGAAATTGATCATCATGAACACCATCAAGAATCTCGTCGCAAACTTGTGAAATTAGATCTGACTTCTCACGCGAAAGAACTCCTAATTGGTGATTAGTGTGAGCTGCCGCCTTTTTCAGGTATGCAAAGCCATAAATAACCTCCATAGGCATGCTTGCTGCAACTCCTATTCTAAAGTTATTTCTACTTCTTTCGGTCTGTGCTCCCCATAACTTATCTATCGGGACTTCAACATCACCCATAGTATCTTTTTCAATTCGAAATTCTGTTTTCATATCTATTGAGATTTAAATGTTTTTATAAAATAACTTTTGATTGATTCCAGTGTATAAGCACTACAATAATCAGATTAATCTAATTACTTTTGTTACTATCAGGATTAATGAATTTTTCGATTAGATCGGAAGACTCAGATTTGGATAATTTCTTTTCGTCTTTAACAGAATCACCTATTCTAGATTTGGAAGGTCGAGAAGAAACTCGAACCGGCACAGTAAGCTTTTTATCCGCACGTTTAATTAAAAACTCAATAAAAGTTCCAGGCCTAGCAAAAAAAGTGGATTCAACAATGTCACCCCTTTCTAAAATTTCCGTATTTCCAATTTTTAGAATCACATCACCCTTTTCTAATTTGGAGTTATCACCAACAGATTTAATTTCGATGTTAAATCCATTTTGCTTATTAATCGTACGAGATACCGTGATTCCAAACCATCCATAATCTACGTTTCCAGAAAGTAACAACTCATCCCTGATCCTAGCACATGATTTTGCTGATAATATAAAAGAAGACCTCAAATCAGGAAGAGCGGCGTAAGTAATCCCAATAAAATTTCCATTCAAATCAAACACTGGACTACCTACTTCACCTGGGCCTAATGATAATGAAGTACGTAACATTTTGGTAGGAAAAAGTGTACTACCAAATGATGATTCGTTGCTTTGAAGTAGCCCGAT
>NZ_CAXLMO010000048.1:25000-33923 GCF_964187635.1 Candidatus Seribacter sulfatis
CCGAGTAACGCTCGAGGTCTCCGTATTACCGCGGCTGCTGGCACGGAGTTAGCCACCTCTTCCTCTTTGGGTTAACTCATGATAGGCTATGAACCTACTTGTTGTTCCCCAATGACAGGAGTTTACGACCCTAAGGCCTTCATCCTCCACGCGGCATTGCATCATCAGGCTTTCGCCCATTGTGAATGATTCGAAACTGCTGCCACCCGTAGGTGTCCGGGCCGTGTCTCAGTCCCGGTGTGGCTGATCATCCTCTCAGACCAGCTACCCGTCTTAGCCTTGGTAAGCCGTTACCTTACCAACAAGCTGATAGGCCGCGAGCCCATCCTAAAGCGCCATTACAAGCTTTAGCTACTTCTCCATGCGAAGAAGAGCCACATGCGGCATTAATCCATCTTTCGACAGGCTGTTCCGCACTTTAGGGCAGGTTGCTCACGTGTTACGCACCCGTTCGCCACTTTCCACAAATCCGAAGATTTGCTTTTCGTTCGACTTGCATGTCTTAACCATGCCGCCAGCGTTCACTCTGAGCCAGGATCAAACTCTCCAAAAGAGAGTTGTGCAAATGCATGCACAGGCTTGAGTCATTGCTGACTCGGTATTCAAAAAAATTGACTGGTGACCCGTTTATATAGATCACACAAAATAACTTTCAAAGAACAAACCCTCGGAAAATGAGGGAAAGATTTCCAACACATCGGAAAGAGGTCCCTCCGTCAAGTAATTTCGTTTTTTTTTCTAAATTAAATTTATCAGGTGCTCCAAATCCCTTTATTTTAGGGCTTTTGTCTATGGAAATACTCTGCCAAATCTTTTGTCTTCACCCGTTAATACATTATTAAACCAACCGAAAGCAGGGTTTTCTGCATCATATTTATACCACGCAGCATCTACATTAGAGTAAAAGTATGGAAATGCATAACTTCCAGTCCACATCCAACCGTGATTGGGAAAATACAACCAATTATCATAGGATCCTTTTCCCTTCGGGTACAACCACCCCAATCTGTAATGAAAAATCCATATTTTTGTAGACTGCCAATAATATCCAAACCACGGCATGTAATACCACCCGGGGAAGCCATCCACCTTCTTGGCATTTAACCACAACGGATCATCAATATCGCCTCGCACGCATCTTAGCCCAAGTCTCCTCAGTGTACTGTTAGGTAAAAAAGTATTTCGAAATGCGATCCTCAGTTCGTTTCCATAATTCGCATCCGGTTTACTCCTGAAGTTACTTCCCCTGGCAACTCGGGTCATCGGTTTTTTTTCGAGATCTTTTATGGGAGCTAAAAATTCAAAACTGGGTCCGCGGGTATTTTTTTTTCTGGCATTACTTTCATCATACCATGAATCGTAATACCAATCCCAACACCACTCGCTTACATTTCCTACTAGATCATATAGTCCATAGCGTGAAACCTGATCCGATGCTTTCACATTTTCTCCGTTAAAACTGTTATCAGCATCAATTATTAATTGATTGCCATTAAAGTAACCAACAGGAGTTGAAGCTTCATCAAAGGGATCGCCACTCCGAAAAAAATTGGCTCGACTACCATCCAGGGTATTTCCCCATGGATATTTAAGCATGTAGGCTCCTCCTCTCGCTGCGTACTCCCATTCAGCTTCTGTTGGTAACCTGTAGCCAGAATAAGACCATGCTACTTGAGATTCAGTAATATCAGCCTCGCCTTCCCGAAAAATAATGGAGTGATCATTATCGAGATAATAAATTGGGGTTCTCCCCTCTAACTCAGATCTTGCATTACACCACTTGACGGCATCATACCAATTGATCATGTTCATCGGAAAGAGAAGTTCATTCCCCTCCTCGTACCAATATGGACCATCTTTCCTTTGTTGGGTTGAATCAGAAAAAACATACCCATTTTCTATCGCCCAACTCGCAACCTTTTGCCAATGCCAAATGTGAACTTCCTTCTCGTCTACAAAAAAAGAGGACAGACTTAGAGGATGAGCGGGTTGCTCATCAGGTAGGTTTTTATCATCTCCCATCCAAAAAGTACCCTCGTTTATAAAACGCATTTTGATACTATCAGCAACTATGCTGTGTACGAATAGAAGAAACAATAGAATCACCAACGAATGGTGATAACGGTATGAAAAACTCACACTATAAACAAATGCTTATAGTGAATGTAAGCAAGAAAAACTTATCTTTTCCTAGAAAATTTACTTTGAAATTTCTCTACTCTACCTGCTGTATCGACAAATCTCTTTTCGCCAGTGTAGGCAGGATGAGAATCCATGGTTACATCGCGAACATGTAAAAAGTGATCAACGCCATCTAGGTTTTCGGTGTTCTTAGATTTCAAAGTCGAACGAGTAACAAATTTTTTTCCTGTAGAAACGTCACTAAAACAAACTGGGTGGTTGGTAGGATGTATACCTTTTCTCATATTAATTATCCTTGTCTAGCTTTAAACCTAGGGTTGGTTTTGTTGATGACATAAAGTCGGCCTTTGCGGCGAACAACCTTGCAGTCGGGGTGACGGTTTTTAAGAGTTTTTATAGAGGACACTACTTTCATATCTTTTCTTAATTTGGGTAATTGTGTATGGAGTGTCAAGGTTAATAGAGCAGTTTACAAGACAAAGCTAATGCCAGAATCATTGGATTACGATCTTGCAAAAAAGCTTTTTGTGTGATCTTTAGAAACAATGAGTACTGAAGAAGTTAAACACGAAAAAAGCAGAAACCCTGAAAATTTCACTTTTCTCGATAAAGAATCGTTATCACGATACACGACTGACACTGGCAAGATTTTGCCGCGCAAGTATAGTGGCCTAACTCCTATGCAGCAGCGAAAAATTTCTAAGTTGATAAAGAAGTCAAGGCACATGCAGCTTGCCTTGTAAGCATTGTTTTTATCTATCTGACTCCACATTCAGGTAGTTACATTTCAAGTGTCATTAGAAAAATGCGTTTCATCTTTGCTCGCGAATGATGTTTGCGTTCTCCCAACTGAAACAGTTTATGGTTTGGCTTGCTCCGCATTGTCGGTGGACGCAATTGAGAGAGTCTATCTTATTAAGGGCAGACCACCAACAAATCCGCTGATTGTCCATGTTCTTAATCATAATCAAGCGAGTGAGCTTTGCGTAACTAACAAATTCAGTAAGTTGCTAGCAAATGTTTTCTGGCCTGGACCGTTGACTTTTATCTTGCCCAAAAAAAAATGCATTCCTCTTCAATTAACTGCAGGCTTGCCAAATGTGGGAATTCGATCTCCATCCCATCCGCTATTTAGGAGTGTTCTTAAAAAAGTTAAAATTCCCCTGGCAGCACCCAGTGCAAATCCCGCAAATAAACTAAGCCCAACAAGGCCCCTAGATATTGTTGAATCTTTTGGGAAAGACTGTCCGGAAATACTGGACGGTGGTCCATGCGAATTGGGAATAGAATCAACGGTATTAGATTTAACCACAAGCGTTCCCAGTATTTTAAGACCCGGTCCAATAGGCCAAGCATCGATCGAGGAAGTATTAGGTTTTCCTGTAAATTGTACTAGCGGAGGTAAAGCAACTGGTTCAAATTCTGGAATTCCAAAAACTTCACCGGGTCAAGAGACTAAACACTACGCACCCGATACACCACTGTATCTTTATTCGAATATCAATGTAATGTTAAACTCTAAACATTTAAAGATTCGACATGTAATGGTCCTTCCCCACCCTCAAGTGTTTGTTAATGTGTCTAAACAAGATCCGTTTTCATTGTATTTTTCCCAAACCGGGAATCCACTGGATATCGCAAAAAATTTATTTAGCACTTTAAGGAAGGCTGACAAACTAGATAAGGAAATAATTCATACTTCACTTTTCCCTGATAACGACGAATTATATTCTGCACTCAATGACCGCTTGAGCAGAGCGGCATCCGTTCGAATATAGTTTATTATCTAAATTGAAAAAAAATCTTCTTGTTTTCAAGTGGTAATGATGAAATAGATATAACTTTTTAACCCTCAAAGCCTTACTTGGATATGAAATTTCATAACCTATTTTTAATTACAAATTTCTTTTTAATTTCGTTCGGAATCTCATTCGGTCAAACCGACTTTCAACTCCGCGACCCTGAGTACTTGATTGACCAATATAACCAATTGGTCGCGAAACATAATGCGTTAATCGAGAAAACTAGGTTATTAATTATCGAACAAAAACAGTCTCCTAGTTCAGACATCGAACAGGAAGAAAGATTGAGGCAGGAATTAAATGAAGCAGTGGCAAAATCGTCCATATTAGAAAATGAGTTATCGAAAATTAAGCAGGAAGGTTTACGAACCAACACAAGCAACCAATATTTAGACGATACAAACGCAAGGTTACGAAAACAACTTCTTGAAATTAAAGCGGATGAACAAGAACTTTTGCAAAGGTCAAAAGAACTGACGTCGGAAAACAGGAGATTAGAAAACGCACAAAAATCATTTGATTCGCAGGAAAAATCAAATTATTCAAAAATCCGCAATCTAGAATTAGGAAAATCTACAATTCAACGTCGCGCCAATGACTTATTAGCCGAAAACAACACACTTTCTGCGGGGAATCAAAAACTGAAAGCTCAAGTAGACAGGTTGGAAAAGGAAATCGCGTTAAGTAACCAAAAGCTTGCGGGACTTAAAATTGACAAAGAAACTCGCAGTTCTCGCCTATCTGATCTTGAAGCGATGCTCAGAAGTAAAGACGAATTGAATAAGTCTTTGGAAAATAAAGAAACGACCTTTCAGGAAGATATAAACGACCTCCGTAACGAAATAGTTCGATTAACCGGGGTGGAGAGTCTTCTCAACGATAGAAATAGTATTATCAAAAATGAAAACGAAATTTTGAAAGATAAGAATCGAAACCTAGAAATTAACTCGGAAGCATTTCGAGAAGAAATTGCTACATTACGTGATTTATCGAATGAATTGAAGTTTGAAGTTTCCAGAAAAAATGAACAAATCGAAAATGTTAATTCAATAAGTAATGATTTAAAGAGAGACCTCGATGAAATGAACGGAAAAAATCAAGATCTAAGATTTTCAGATTCTGCGATGAAGGGTGAATTATCTACACTAAGATCTGAACTCACTTCACTCGGAATTGAGGAATCAAGAATTTCGGAACAGTTAATTGGACTTAGGGATGCAAACGAAATGTTATTTGCAAAAGCAAAGACTTTGGAATTAGAAAACGATAATATGAAGCAAGCAATCGATCTGATGAGAGTAGACTTGCAAGATATGAATACAAATGAACAAGCATTAGTTGGAAAAGTTCGCGATATTGACTCCCAAAATAGAAGACTGCTCAAAGAGTCGAGTTCATTAAATGAAGAAGCTCTATTCTATAAAGACAAAGCCCGAAAATTTGAAATACAACTGAGTCAAGCGGTTGCAAACGAGAGAATACTTAATGAAAACCTACGTTCTGCTGAAGACAGGAACGCACAACTGAATGGCGATATCGCTCGCTTGCAAAACAAGGGGTCTAAAGAATATGAAGCCTTGGCAATGGAAGCACAAGAATTACAATCTCAACTTAGCGGCATTGCAGGTCGGGAAATGATCATACAGAATAATTTAAAAAGCCTTGAAGCTGATAACTTTCGTCTAAACAACGAATTGGCAAACACCCAAGATCGGGAGAGAGATTACAACAGGCAAATTTCTTTACTAAATCAGAACAACAGTAACTTAATTCAACAAATTGAATCTACTCAAAAAATGAGAATTAGACTTCGCAATGATATTATTGGTGTAATCGATGAGAACGACCAGGGTGAACCCCGAAGGTACTGACCCTAACCAATAAGCTTTGCTAAGATTGAAAAGCACCAATTGATCTAAACTTATCGTATCTTTCGGAAAGTAAAGTTTTTGAATCTTTGGTAGCCAACAGAGCCAATGTCTTCTTAAAATATTTTTTGACGATTTCCGAAGTCTTATCCCAGTCCCGATGTGCTCCACCAGTAGGCTCAGGAATAATTTCATCTACAATGCCAAGCTTTAGTAATTGTGATGCGTCTAATTTAAGCGCCTCAGCAGCGTTCGAAGCAAAGGCACGATCTTTCCATAAGATAGCCGCACACCCCTCAGGAGAGATTACTGAGTAATAAGCATTTTCTAAAATCAAAACTTTATTGGCAACCGCTATACCTAACGCACCACCAGATCCGCCTTCTCCGATCACAATTGCAATAATGGGAACCTCGAAGGCCGCCATTTCTTTTAGGTTAACCGCGATCGCTTCCGCGACATGACGTTCTTCTGCACCAATCCCAGGAAAAGCTCCGGGGGTATCAATAATTGAAATGATTGGCATTTTAAATTTGTTTGCCATCTTCATAAGACGGAGAGCTTTCCTGTATCCCTCCGGATTTGGACAACCAAAATTTCTTTTTAAATTATCTTCCGTATTTCGCCCTTTTTGTTGTGCAATAATCATCACCTTCTGACCATCAAGCGAGGCAGGTCCACCCACAATTGCGGCATCATCCATAAATGATCGATCACCATGCAATTCTTCAAAATCTTCGAATATTCGTTCAATATAATCGATAGAATAAGGTCGGTTCGGATGCCTGGAAAGCTGTACCTTCTGCCAGGGGGTTAAGTCTGAATAAACTTCTCTTTTTGTATTTTCAATTTTTTTCTCAATTGCTTTTATCTCAGTTGAAAAGTCTAAATCTGAGTCACTAGAAGATTTAACAATTTCATCTAACTGCTTTTCTAGATCCATTAATGGTTTCTCAAACTCAAGGCTATGCTTTTTCATAAAGTATTGTTATTTGTTCTAAAATAAAATCATTTGGAATTTAGATGCCGTAAAATCCATAAATTGATTATCTTAAAATAACCAATTTAGTTAATTGGTAAAGGCATTAAAAATTGCGCCATCAGGGCGATTATTCACTGTCACTAGCCAGTTCTTCTTTCCACCCTAATATTCTTGCTTTCGAAGACGCCTCTTCCGCTCCCTCCTTATCTCCATTTTTCACTAAAATTCGAGCCAGACTAACAACCGATGTTAAATCGTCGGGATCTACCGTTAATGCACGCCGACAAAATGATTCAGCCAATTTCAATTCCTGCAAGGATAAGCAAACTTCAGAAATTGCCCGTAATGCGTCCACATTACGGGGTTCGTGATTGAGTACGCTGAGCAAAATTTCTTTCGCTTCAAGATCCTCTCCAATAGCAAAACAAAGAACTGCATCATCAATTAACTTTTTAGAATTTAATTCAACCATAGAACTAGTCTTATACTAGTATTGATACAAACATGAAGGAAAAAAATTTCCATCGCTAAAACCTTGTAAGAAATCAAGTAAGCATCCATCATGTATTATTCTGTTTTATTAATTTTTCTACCCTCAACCTATGCTTTCCAACAATACAGATTTCAAGAAATTACTTTTAGTTCATAGCCGAGATCGCAGAAGTCACTTGATGGGGCAGGAATTAAATAACATTCCTAGTTTGATCATAAAGATGGAATCTAAAATTAAACTCGAGAAAGATACTATTGCTGCGGCAACTCAAGATTTAAGATCCCTAGAAGCACAGAACAGCTCGATTGAGAAAGAAATTAATTCCATTACTGACCAAATTAGCCGGAACAAGAACAAACAGTTAGAGGTTAAAAAAAATGAAGAATATCAAGCTTTAGAAAAAGAAATTACCAATTTGCTTGAGCAACAGTCATCCAAAGAAGATATGCAAATTGAGGTGCTCGTAAAGATTGATGGTGCCAAAGAGACAGCAGAAATCGCAAAAAGTAAAATCACCGAAAAGGTGGAGTCGCTTGAAATCGAAAAACTCGGACTCATTAAAAGGCAGGAAGAATTACAAATTGAAACCGAGCAATTAGCCACAGAGCTTGAAGATGCAAGATCTGATACCGAAGAAATTCTATTAAAGGGCTATGATCGTACAAAAAAAGTAGTATCCCGACCGCCCTACATTGCTCCTTTGGAGGAACAAAAATGTACCGGTTGCAATTTACGGGTTTCAAATGACATTGTTTCATCCGTTCTAGTCGATCAAAAGCTTACCCATTGCGATCAATGTGGTAGGATCGTTTATTGCGAACGCTAAAACATCTGATTTGATTCCACACAAAATATTTTTATTTAATTTTCGGGAAGCGGTCATTCGCTGTTTTTACTTTTGTATAAATAGAGGAAAGTCCGGACATCGCAGGGCAGAATTCCCCGTGAAAGCGGGGGGGGCTTATGTTAAGATAAGTTCACGGCTAGTGCAGCAGAAAGTAAACCGCCTTGTTCGCAAGGTAAGGGTGAAAAGGTGGGGTAAGAGCTCACCGCCACGAGGGCAACTAAGTGGGCAATGTAAACCCAATTCGATGCAAGGTGAAATAGGAAACGGAGTTGCCCGCTCTATGGTTTCGGGTACACCGCACCTTCATACAAGAAGGATCAATGCAAATTGATAGATAAATGAATGACAACCTAACTTCGGTTAAAAACAGAATCTGGCTTACAGCTTCCCGAATTCTTTTTCTAATTGACGAGAACTGAAAAATAAAGAGAATACTCAATCCTCATGGCCAATACAAAGTCAGCAATAAAAAATATTCGTAAAAACCGAGCACGCTACCTGCAAAACCGTATGGTTATAAGTAGATTAAAAACCTTAGAGAAGAAGTTTTTAACAGCTATGGAAAGCAAAGACTCAACAGTTGCGAAAGAAGCATCTTCGGCTTTTATCTCCGCACTAGAAAAGGCAAGAAAGACTTCCCTTGTTCATGCGAACAAGATTGCCAGAAAAAAATCTCGTTGTGCAGCTTTGCTTGCTTCTCTAAGCAAATAGGTTTTTACAAGGCATTTAAATATGCCTTGAATCATCTTCATCTTTGGTGGAATAACCTGATTCTTGTCGGTTATGATT
>NZ_CAXLMO010000049.1:0-6981 GCF_964187635.1 Candidatus Seribacter sulfatis
AGTAATCAGGTTTATTTGAGTGAGATGGGTATATCCAGACTAACCAGTAATATCCTGGCTGACGAATCGACCCAAATGGCGAAGGAGCAAATTAGATTGCAGAGTTCGCAGGCTCTCATGGCACAGGCTTTTTCTTTGAGTGAGAATATTTTAAATACTCTACTTTAGTATGATTACTAGTTTTTTCTTTGTCGCTTGCCGATTGTAAAGCGGGGGATTAATTTCAATCTTGTGAGTGAAATGAAAGATCTGCCTCCCCACATTTTAAAACCTGAAGTTCATTGGCGAAGGTCCCATGGTTATCTCGCGATGGAGATGTATGAGGATGCGAAGAGAGAGCTAAGGGCATTACCCAAGGAAGAACCTTGGGGGAAAAGGAGTAAGGTCTTTTTCCTCAGTATCGATCAAGAATTAGAAAATTGGGAGGGAGCACAAAAGATTGCCAGGGGATTGAGGTATGAATTTTCGGAGGAGGTGGACTGGTGGATTGCGGATGCTTATGCGACCCGTCGCCATGAATCAATTACCGAAGCACGATCTATCCTGTTAGAGGGCTTGGCCTTGCATTTTGATGATGGGTTAATTCGCTTTAATTTAGCTTGTTATGCCTGTGTGTTAAAAAAACCGGGGGAGTGTATGGATTTTTTAAAAGAAGCTGTGAAGAGGGACGAGAAGTTTAAACTGATGGCATTGGAGGATGAGGATCTAGCTGATGTGCGAGAAGCTTTGGTCCAATTAGGGTGGGGGAAGGTATTCGCATAAAATCGAAAATTACCGGCTTTACTTTGGTTGAGTTGCTTGTGGTGTTAGCAATTGTGGGAGTATTATGTGGGCTGATGTTTAAGGGTTACTTTTATGTGTTGGATAAACAGGCACACAAACAGGCATATGTGGAGTTGCGAGTTCTAAAAGTTTCGATCGAGAACTATCGTCGGTCTTTCAATGGGTATCCCATCTGCCCGCAGAATGTTTGCACTCCCGGAGAATGTCTATTTTTATCACTTGCCGGGTTTCATAATGAAAAAGGAACATTGGAGATGCCTCCCTATCCTGCCACTATTTCGACTGAGCTGTTTGGATACGACTTAGAATCTTATGACACCACCCAGATTCCTGATATCGAACATAACGAGGGAAAATCATTGATGCTTTGGTTATCTCAAATTTTGGGTAAGGACGTCGCGTTTAAAGACCCTTGGGGCAATGATTATGTCTATGAATACCCTCTGCAAGAGGGGGGGCGAGGTTTTCGACTTTTCTCAATGGGGCCTGATGGGAAAACGGGAGAGGATGAATGGATTGAAGACGACTTGGAATAACTTACTTAGTTTGTTTTTTAAGTAAGCGATTTTTAATTTCGACTAATGGGGCCATTTCAGGACTGTCTGGGTTTTCTGAAATTAATTGATCAATATCTTTCATCGCTTCTAAATACCGGCCTTCTCCGTAATGGAGCATGGCTCGAATCGCTCTGGTATAGCTATCTTTTGGATCTATTCCTAAAATTGCATTTATGTATAATAAGCGGGTACTGGCATCACCATTGGTGCTGGCAGATTGAATCAGATTACGCAGCATGCGTGTAATGATGTCTTTCTTAGAAGAAGGCTGAAAATCTTTTTCGCTTAGACGTAGTCCGGTAATTTGTGAGGCTTCTTTTCGGCTGACAATTTTCCCCCCGAATGGATCTACCAAAATTTCCCTCGATTTATTTTTTGATTCGTCCCGATACATCGCAATGAAATGTCCAGGCAGTCCGAGCCCGCTGACTGGTAGTTCCAACCGGTTTGCTAATTCGATAAACAGAACTGACAAGGTGATTGGGAGACCCTCCTTGTCATCCATCACTTCATTGATGTAACTGTTTGAGGGATGACTATAGTCAAGTGTACTGCCGTGGTAACCCATCTCCACAAATAGTTGATGTACTAATATTTTTAATTTTTCTTCGCCTGTTGCTTTCTCGGGAAAGTGGGATGCAATATTCTTGGCCAGTCTTTCTGCTTTATCGAGGTATGTATTCAGATCAAAGTTCTGATTTTCTAACCGTGCGATCAGGAGAGCGGATCGAAGCAGGTCGACTGAGTTTTCATCCTCATGAGCAAGAGACTGTGTGAGTTCCTCAACGAGTAGTATATCCTTAATTTTTTGTGCCAGTTGATTTAAGTTAGAAGACTTCTTTTCGAGTATTAAAGCCTGATCCTTTAGGGCCTGAGGAACTGATGAGCCCATCGTGACTAATTGTTCAAGATCCTGTTCGCTCAGTGGTTCTAACTCAGTGAGGTTTTTAGTAATATTTTTAATTTTTCGTCTTGCCTGCGGAGAAATTAAAGAAGTGGGGAAGCTCTTCGCCTGTTTGAAATTGCGAAACTCTGCAGTTGGCGAACGAAACTTGCAAAGTCCAACTTTTCCATTTTGGAGGGAAGAGTCGGTTATTTCAATGACCAGTTGATCATTTAAAAAACACATGATTTTTCCCTTTTCCTTGAGTTTGACCCGCAGACTATTCCATTGCCCCGGTCGGTACATTTGTGAGGTAACCGTGTTCAAAATATTCCATGAGTAAACGCTTTGCCCTTCAAAGCAAGTTAAGCGAAGCGATTTATTTGTGGGATAAAAACCATAGTGTTTATTTTGGCCATCAGCGTGAAAAACCAAACCGGCTGCACCGCTTTCATCGTCCAAGCGAACCTCCACTTCTAATTCATACGGTACTGCAATTGTATCTTTAGCGGAGAGGCAAAGCATTCTTCCCCCAAACCCTGATCCTAGACCGGAAGCAATAATGGTTCCTGCCCGTTGTTTCCAACTCCCCGCCATTACAGAACTCCATTCCGTATTGTCGAGTGTTCCAATGGTGAACCATTTTTTTATTGGGACTGGGATTTGTTTATTGAGCAGAGACTTTAGCTTATTTACTGGTACTCCAAAACCCATGGCCCCTCCCGACTTGATGGCCAGTATGGATACTACTCGACCGTCTAGATCCAGTGTAGGGCTCCCACTACTGCCTGGTTCAATGGGGATTGCCACTTGAACCAGGGGGCGACCATCGCCCTGTTCAAGCTCACGAACCGCCGCAATTACTCCTCGGCTTACGCTGTGGCTGTATCCGAGTGGATTTCCGATTGCAAATACGGATTGACCAGGTGAGATTTTATCCGAATCACCGAGCTGCAGTACAGGCAGATTCTCTGCGTCGATCTTGAAAATAGCTAAGTCGTTCTCTCGGTCGATTCCTAATATGGCAGTGGGTGTGTAAGTTTTTCCATCGGCAAAGCGAATTTTGAACTCTCGATGCTCTCCAATGACATGAAAGTTAGTGGCAATTATCCCGTTTGAACTCACCACGAATCCAGTTCCTCTTCCTCCTTCTCTTCCGATTCGATCCACACCTTCGACCACCACAATAGAGGGTTTGATAAGGGCTGCCAGTTTTTCAAAATCTTCCGCATCTCTTTTAGCCAGTTGAAGGTCGGTCAAACCCGATGAATTAGATTCGTTTTTCTCTACTCCTGCGAGTGATACAGAATTAAAGAAAAGTAAAAAAAGTGTTCCGGTCCAAAAATGTAAATGAATTGAGAAATATAATAAATTCATAAAGCAAATAATAATTACGCCGTAAGTTCGAAAGTCAAGTTTGCCTGATTGGATATTTCTAGATTGTCAGGTATTGCTTTCTACTTGAACCTATCAAAAATCTAATTTCATACCGCGTGTTGAGCAGAAAGTTACTTCCACTTAGACCGTAAATCCTGTGGAGTGTTTTTCGGTATTCGCGATGAATGCCTGCCCTATCAAATTTTTCCTGTGCTGGTTCAGTTCCTGAGACTGTTCTTCTAGGCAATCTTGAGGTACGAACGGTGGAAAGAATTGACTGGGGTGGTCCCGCGATGAAGCAGAGAAAAAGTATATCAAGCGAAAATATGGAAAAGGTTGGTTACTTTAGATTATTTTTTGAATCACAGAGCTTTATGTTTACTAGGGACTACAAAACATTTACTTTATTATAATAGTAGAAACATCTCTGTTCCGTTAAACTCATCTAATGAAAAAGTTATTTCTTTCAGTGGTCATTGCTTTCATCTTTGGATTTAAGTGTTTCTCCGCGGAATTCCCATTCCGTACTTGGACTTCAACCACTGGCGTGCGAATTCAGGCCCGTTTAATAAGCAAGTCAGGGGATAAGCTCACGATTGAAAGAAATGATTCTAAGCAATTTGTTTTCCCGCTCGCTATGCTCTCAGGGCAAGATCAGGCCTATGTCAAAAATGCCCTCAACGGACAATACCAGGAAAGTGTATCTCGTGCTCCAGTCGGATCGGTTAGGCCACAACGACCGGGCGGAACCACCCTTTCCTTAGCCATTTGGAGCCCATCTGAGATGGACAAATGGTGGTCGATGAACAAGGAAGGTGACCTCGATAAACTTGCTAATGAATTGATGTCCAATCTTCGTTCTATTTGGACGAAGAAAGAGGACAGATCAATGAGGGAGGGCCGGGACTTCTTTTCCTGGTTTGACCACTGGCGATGGATCAATCTCTATTCACGGTTCTATTCCAAAACAGGAAACGACTCGTTCGAGTCCGTTTTTATTGAGGTGGGAAAAAAAACCACTCTTCAAAAAGTTTTTCTTAAAGCTCTACATCCTGAGGACAATGATATCCAGGCCCTGAAAATTTTTCTTTCGATCGCCCGCGATCATCCTCAGTCCATCGAAAAATATGCAGCATTAGCTTCCGCCTACGCGGTTGTCTTTGATCAACCTTTTCCAAGGGACTGGCCTCACCATCAGGTTTCCAACAAAGATGTACCGATTGATCCTTCTCTGCCCAGTCAACGGTTTGGAGAATTAGTCAAAGCTCACTTGGCGAGGAAATTGGAATATGACCCTAGTCAGCTCTCGGTCACGGAGCTGAAATTTGTGGTAGATCACCGCTTGCCGAGCAGCGAGTTGGAATGGGTTCGGAATAGCGTTAAATTCAGACGGTCCAGCTTTGGTAAAATATTTGCCTCCATTCAGTATGACCGTCCAAGGTTGGAGGGCGCTCTTTTTCGCTGGCCGTACGGGAGTTATTCGCTTTCTTCCATCCAGGAAAAAGGTGGAATTTGTGTTGATCAGGCCTATTTCAGTTCGATGGCAGGAAAAGCCAAGGGCATTCCCACTCTTACCTTCGTGGGACAGGGAAGTGGAGGAGGGCATGCCTGGTTTGGATTTCTGAAAAACCCGGGTCGTTGGGAAACGGATTGTGGTCGCTATGAAAATCAGAATTATCCGGTGGGCAATGCAATTGATCCGCAAAGCTGGAAGTTAATTACCGATGATGAACTGGGTGCACTTGCCCGCGGAGAAAAAAACCTCAGCGGATTTCGCGGGAAAGCAGTGGATTACTTTGCATGGGCTATGGCAAACCCGACCGCCGTTTTTTTCCGGGAATCTCTTCAGAGAGCCCGAACACTTCACCCTGCATTCACCGAGGTATGGAAGGAGGAAGCAAGCTGGGTGGAGCGGAATCTTTCCGACCTGAGGGAGAAGAGAAATTTTTGGGATGCTTGGTTAAAGGCATTTTCGAATACGGTTGACCTGAAGATTGAGGGACAAAAAAAATTAGCAGATGTATACGACGAGATGGGTAACCCGAGACAAGCGGACCGAATTAGGAGCCTAATTCTAAAACAGAACCGCTCCGGACGGTTTGATTTGGCAATCAAGGAGGGAGCAGAGCAAATAATGAAAAAACTAGAGAAAAAACTTTGGTCCGATGCAGAAAAATTATTTGAACGGATGGTTAAGGATTTTGAAAAAACCGCTGGAGGAGAGTTGTATTACGGTTTAGTCAGGCCATATGTTGAGACTCTTGCCCGAAGTGGTCAGAAAGAACAGGCAAGGGATGCGATTGATTTTCTTGAGAAGAGAAATGTATTGGATCTTGGTCCAGGGAGTATAATTGGATTGGAAATGCAGAAGCTTCTCCAAAAAATAAATTAATTCTTTGGTAATAAACCAAGGTATTGTTGGTAAAGGGCATCTGACTTCGCAGATTGTTGATCAACTTTACTTTTAACCAGATTAAATTCTTTTTGCCGAAGCGCCTCTTCCGCTTTAGCCTCTTCTAGGGATTGTTCTTTGTTCTTAAGCTGCTCTGGTGTGGATTCTAGGAGTTTTACGGAACTATTCAGGCTATTTGCAGCTTGAGTAACTGCGTCCTTTGCCTGAATGATTTCCTGTTCCTTCCCTGCGAGGAGATTTTCGGTTTCAGCGAGATCTTTTTTAAGTAATGTGATAGTTTCCTGAAACTTATCACTTGCCTGACCAAACATGGAGTTAGGTTCCTGTGCTTGAGACTTATTTTTGGCAAGGGTGGCCAATCGATTCACATCCTGAATAAATAAGTTCTTATCTGCCCTGACCTGTAAAACTAAAACTTTTCTTTTTTCGGTCTCAACCAAAGCAATTTTTTTCTGAGCGAGCAATTCCTTATTCCGGGCAATGGTTTGAGGTAATTTCTGTAACGACTCAGCAATATTTTGAAAAGCTTTCTGTGCAGAGTTTTTCAGTGCCCTTGATTCATTGAGCACAACCTCGTACTCGTTCAATTCGGATTTTAACTTACTAAGATTTCTTAATTCAATATGGCGTTTAACATTAATAATTTCAGCATTCCAGCGGGAGACTTGATGTTCAGCCTGTTTGAAATTCTTTTCAGCCTGTGCAAATTCAGTCAGTGGTTTTTTAGAATTCTCCTCTGCTTTGCTTAATGCCACCTGGCTCTTGGACACATTAGCTTTTGCTGTGGCAAGTTGAGTTTTGGATTCTTTGAAAATTGTAATTTTATCATTTCTCTCAATGTCCATCTTTTTCTTTTTCTCCAGTGCTAAATTGTAAGATTGGATACTTGCTGAAAGATTTTTTTCAGCGGTCATTATATTTTGCTCGATAGATTTTTTACTCAGTAAAGCCTGATTGACCACGCCTTG
>NZ_CAXLMO010000050.1:0-6431 GCF_964187635.1 Candidatus Seribacter sulfatis
ATCCGGAACATGGCAAAGAGATGGACCGGGACTTCTGTGCCGATCAGAAGTTTTTCCGAGATCGTCCACTGTACCCTGGGGTGATCGAATCACTCAAAGAATTAAATGAGCGTGGATACCGACAGTTCACCATGTCGGCGACCTTTGATGTAGAAGCTAAAAAGGCCTACTTAGAGGATGTCCTTGCCCCGGTGGCTGACTTCTTAACCATTGAGTGTGTGGAGCATGGAGAGTTCTGCACGACACGGCCAAAAGGGACAGCTTAGTAGCTTGCTATCAAAAATACGGACTTTTGCCCGAAGAGACCATCCTGGTGGATGATCGGATTTATAACCTGCATGCGGCAATTGATTCAGGTGCTCGCCCCGTACGAATGCGATGCGAATTTACCACTGATTTGACCGGTGATCTCTCCTTGGTTCCTGAATTCCCAAGCGTTCCTGCATTCAGGGATTGGCTAATTGGTAGCTAATTTTTGATGATCCAAAATTAGCGTTTAAATATTTAGGCAGCTAGCAATCTCAATGATTGCATTCGTTCTATAAAAATAGTTATAAAACAATAAATAATTATTGATAAACAATAAAAATTAATTGACTTAGGGAGAAATATTACTTTGTTCATGATCTATGAACAGAGATCAAGTAAACCTACCTAACCAATCGGATCGTATCCGATCCTTATCGAAAAAACTTATCCCATTCTGTTGGCTGGTCATCTTCTCAATAATTGGCGGAGTAGCGGTGGCAGGAGTGAAATTAAAAAGTAATGAATCCACCTCTTTTCTTTTTGATGGATTAATTGGATCGATGATATTTTCTGCCCTGTTTTGGATTTGCCTAACTTTTCTCATTATTCGATTCCTGAAAAGTTGTGCGCGTGACGGTATTTTTTCGCAATCGGGAGCCACCAGTATTCGATGGATTGGACTGCTTATTCTTGCTAAAGCAATCCTTTCCTTAATTGGTAAATCTGGAGCCCTCGCTTACCTGTATTCGACTGAGGCTTCGCAGTTGGCGTTTTTTATTCCCTCGATCACTTCTTCGATCACAAAAATTATGATGGGAGTTTTTCTGCTGATAATTGCGAGAATTATTACGGTGGGTATGAGTTTGGAAAAAGATGCGAAACTCACCATTTAAAGGGAACTCAACAATTTTACTATGAGTATAAATGTTAAACTGGATGTTCTGATGGCCCAAAGGAAAATGAGGCTAAATGAGCTTGCGGCGTTTGTGGGTATTACCGATGCCAATTTATCGATTCTTAAAACGGGAAAAGCCAAGGCAATCAAGTTCTCCACCCTGTGTGCCATCTGCAAGGCTTTGGATGCACAACCCGGAGATTTATTGGAGTATATCAATGATGAGAAGAATCCAACATGAAGGAGTTCCCCTGTTCAATCATTCCTTGTTTATTTAATCATCTGAATGCACGAAGCTTACCCTTTAACGAAACCCCGCGATTATCATGAAAATTCTATCCCTCTCTTTTTGTTTGTCTTCACTCATTCTTGCTAATGCAAGTTCTTTGTTGGTGTGTTCCCTCCATGCTACGCCACCTCCCCGCCAGCTTTTCCCAAAACTTGAAGCACCTGGGGCGGAGGTGCAGCCGGTTGCTTATGCTAAGACGACCCCGCTTCCCAGTCTTATTAAAAAACTCCAAAGTCTGGCAAAGGAGGTGCAGCCTGAAAATAATCAAACTCAGCTCTTGCCTGTAATCGTTGGGGCTTTTCTTGGCGACCCCACTCTTTCTTCTGTTTCTCCAGATCATTCGAGCACTGTCATTCTCTTTGATGATTTGCAGGAAAAAAATGCCACGATACTCGGAGTGTTTAAATTAGATCCAAACAGCCCGATACCTGCTCAAATTAAAACCCAAGGATTATCCATTAAGGAAATCGAGGGTTGGACCATGGTTAGCAATAAGCCTGGGTTGTTTGAACAAGTAAAGGACTGGTCTTCGATTATCAGGTTTGCCGAGTGGAAGCCCCCCACTACGGTTGAGTTTGGCTGCTTACTTAACACCTTCCATGATGATTTGTTCGATCAAATGAATCACCATGCTCCCTCACATTCCAAAGATGAAGGCCTTGTTATAAATCTTCTTTTGGAAGAGTTGAGCAATATGGAAGCGATTACATTCTCGCTGTCTCTTCTGGAAAAAGAGGTTGTTCTTAACTTGAGGGTGTCGGCCCGGGATGGCACGGAACTGGACAAGCTTTTCTCCTCTTTGCCCCCTTCTCAAAATCTTGACCGGGAAAAAAGAGTTTCCCCGTTTGTGCAAAGCGGTGGATGGATGGAGGGAGTGACGAATCTAAACATTGCTTCTCATGCAGTGTACCTCGAATATCTTCTCGTCAAATTGGAAAAGGGATTAATGGACAAAGAGGTTAAGCAATTTGTTTCTTCGGTTTTATCCATGATTCGAAAGGGAGCCAAACTCTATTCGGGCCATTCGGCTATCAGTTATCGTGATCTTGGCGATGGGGATCTACCGGGGTATGTGCAAGTAGGATCCACCGAAGCTTCGATTGGTGATTTCAAGGAGTTACTTGCTGAAACCAATACTTTTTTTAATCAAGAAGCCTTCTCCGGTGCGGACGCGCCTGATTGGAAACCAAATTTTGTGGTGAAGGAGGCCAAACCAATCGATGGCACGAAAGTATTGTTTCTAAAAGTAAACCTAGAACGAGAAACGAAGGGCTCCAAAGTTTCTTCCTTTGCCAACCAAAACCTATATTACTGCGTTCATGAGGGGAAATCTGTAACGGCAACCAGCAGGAAGGCTTTGAGGCAGAGTTTGAGGGCGGTTAAGTCGGGAAAGCCATTGAGAAACAACCTTTCCAAGGAAATCACTTTAGGCCCACAGCATGCGGTTGCATGGCAGTTAGATCTTTTAGGTTATGGAAAGTTGATAGGGAATGTGTTAAAGGAAAGTGGCTTAGACCTTAGTCAATGGACTCAAGAAATAGAGAGGGCCCAGAAGATGAAATTTCCGCCTATTTCAGGAAATGTGGGGCATGGAAACGGTCAGTATTTTTTACAAACGAGCATTCCCGTAAAAACAATCCGGGCGATTGTTGAATTAGGCTCAGCTGCCTACATCAGTCATTCTTGGAAATTGAAGTTATAGCCCCCGGTTGAAATTAGGCATTCCTTGGTTTCTCCTTGTACTTCAACGCCATTTGATGGCAAAGAATTAAAATATTACCTGACTGAATTTCCTCTTAGCTTAACCGGTTCCGACCCGAAATAGTGGGGGGTGACCGGTCAGCTATCAGTAAGAAAATAGGCACAGGGGCCATCCGGAAAGTCTTTGGTAACCGTATATCTGCGGTTGCATTCGTCCAAGTCTCACTACCCGGCTAATGCACGAATTACGGAAGGATAGGCCTTAGTTCCTTCTTGCTTGAATCAATTGCGTACTGAGCACCTTCTGCTTTAAGTTGAGCCATCATTTGCTCGGTCAAGGTCTTTAGTTTGTTTGGTTTTTGATCGGCAAGATTGGTTTTTTCGTAGGGATCACTTGCCAGATCATACAGCTCATATTGGGGAAGAAATGCCCGCCTGATCGAAAGAAAAAAGGATGGCTCCGTGTATTGGCAAAATACTTTGATCGAGAAAGACGCCAAGATTCCGGAGTACGAATAATTCTTGTTTACGGATTAACAAATAAATCCGAGGTAACGACTTCGATCACTAAGTCCCGAAAACCAAGATTCTGTTTTTCAACTTTTTTGAGAATGCGGTCGATGGTGGGGCGGTCGGAAATTTCCATCTGCCTGCCCAAGGCATATTCCATGAGCTTATTGGTTAGGGCACGAATGAATTTTGGATGTTCGTTCCTGAAATGCCACACGAATTGGCCAAGGTCTTTGAATTCCTGACCTCCTGGAAGAACTCCGGATGCGTCGATTTTTTTTCGGGGTCCATAAGTGGTGCGAAAGCGGCCGATGGCGTCAAAGTTTTCCAGGGCAAATCCAAGCGGATCGATCTTGCGGTGACATTCGGCACAGGTGGGGTCGGATCGGTGTCTTTCCATTTGATCCCGAATGGTAGTGGATCCACGGGTGTCCGGTTCAATTGGTTCGATATCCGGGGGCGGAGGAGAGGGTGGGGTGCCGAGGATATTTTCAAGCAACCAGACTCCCCGGATGATCGGGGATGTATCGACTCCATTGGCAGTCACGGTGTGGATGGATGAATGCCCAAGCAAGCCACCCCGGGGATGGCCTTCCGTACTGACCCGGATAAAGGAATCAGGATTGGGGAAATCTGATTTTTTCACGGGTAAATGGTAAAGCCGGGCAAGGGCAGGGTTGGTAAAAGTGTATTGGGCAGTGAGAAATTCCGAGGTTGGCAGGTTGTTATCCAGTAGGTGGCGAAAGAAAACATGGGTTTCCTTACGCATCGCGGAAGCGAGGTCATCCATATAGTATTCTTTAAAGCGGTGATGATCGGGAGGGGTGTTGCCCAAATTATCGAGGGTGAGCCAGGCATTGAGAAATCCGTCCACGAAACGGTCTGACTTTGAATCCCTGAGCAAACGTTCAGTCTGTGCCCTGAGGATGTCGGGATGGGAAAGCTCTCCTGTGCGGGCGAGGGTGAATAACTCACGGTCGGGCATGGAGGACCAGAGGAAATAACTGAGCCGCGAGGCGATTGCATGGGGGTCAATGTTGTCCGTTTCGGATTCCGGTTCTTCCTGTAAATAAATAAAATGAGGGGAGCAGAGGGCTGCTTTGAGGGAATCTTTAAAGGCCTGCCAGGACTCGATCCCCTTGGATGTGCGGGCAAGGTAAACCCCGTGAATGGCATCGATCTGTTTTTCTGTGGGGGGACGACGGTAGGCCCGCTTGAGGAAATTACTCAATTGAGTGCGAATATTTTCCGAGTCATAGGTGCTGCCTCCTAGAATTTCTTTGTGCGTGCGGGTGGGCCAGTGATCAATGATCGGTCCACTCAGGAAGAGGTGATGAATCCGAACCTGAGGAAGTTTGGCATGTTGCAGGCCGTAGACTAAATTTTCATTACCGGAAGAGAGAGGGGACAGGCCATCCCGTTGACGGAGAAACTGGGCTGCCTCAATGTGGGCATTCCGGGTGAGGTGTGATCCGTTCAAAAAGATCAGGCGGGGGGTGGATCCCTTGTTCAGCCAGATGCGGGCGTGGTACTTTTTTCTTTTCCCGTCCACCATTTCAAAATGAGCCAATTTAGGCTCTAGGGGCTGTGGTAAATGAAGGGGGCCGACTTCGATATTGCCCGGCACCACGGCGAGGCGGAACGGTTCGTCCGTTCGGGTGCGGGCAAAGTTTTTCTCATAAGGGGGTACCCGGTAAAGAGCGGTGGCATCAAAGGCGAAGAAGTAGTATCCATCAAAAGGCACGCCCTCGGATAAGTCCGACATGTATGCATAGGATCCCATATGCCGCTGGGATCTGGGGTGTTCGTAAAGGCGGATATGATTAGGGATGTTTTCCACATCACGGAGAATGCTTTCGAATTTTCCGGTCAGCGATTTCCGGCGCTTGGCGAGTTGTTCCGGGGACATGGACCCTGTCATGCCCTTCAAGCCCCAACCCAAAGATTTAAGTGGTTCATCAACAGATTCCCGTTTCTGCACACTGGTCATAAACCCGGTGAATTCACCCTGTTCGAAATTTCCGTTTTGAATCCATTCCCGTGATGCGGGCTTGTCGAGGGAGGGCAGGGCTTTTTCCACCACCTGATCCGCGGTCCGTAAATATTGATCGAGTAGAAAACCGGAGGTGACTAAGGCATGACCCTGATTGTCGAGGTGATGAATTTCCTTATCCGATGGAAAGCCTTCGGTCGGGTCGAAGGCATCGGTGTTGAGATGAAAAAGGTCACTTATAGTGTGAAGATATTCCCTGCGGTTCAGGCGTCTCAGAACGGTCTCCCCACCGTTATTTTCACGTTTTGCTTGGGCCTCCGCAATCGCGGAGGTGAGCCAGGCCACGACTTCCTTTACTTCAGCGGGGTCGGGTCGGGGTTCCTCCTCCGGAGGCATCTCCCCGAGGTTTAACTGGTCAAGGATATCCTGAAAGAGGAGTAAGTCCTCATCATTCTGAATGGGGTGTAAGAGTTGGTCGTAGCGCCGGTCGGCTTTCTGTTTTTCTGGACCGTGGCACTTGAAGCAATGCGTTTGTAAAAAGGGATTGATTGTAGAATCAAAATCTTTTTTCGCATAAAGATGGATCAATGCACTGAAGAAAAGACCAAAGATGCCCAAAGACAATTTTTTGCCCATAGTACGATTTTTCCTACAGGGTTAACGTTCCTGTGGAATGGGCGAATGTTTCATCTTCCACTTCCAATTGATTCAGGATCGAAAGATAGAGGTTGGATAAAGGAATTCGTTTATTTTTGGCTCCCGGCATCGCTACATGCGAACCAGTTTGGTAGCCC
>NZ_CAXLMO010000051.1:0-2897 GCF_964187635.1 Candidatus Seribacter sulfatis
GGCAAAGCGATTAAAACAAAAGCAGATTTTCAGGTTACGGAATATCTTCCTAAGACTGCGAAAATTGCAGATAAAATTTGTTTAATCCGGAGTATGACTGCAAAAATTGGAGTTCATGGACCGGCTCAATACTTTATGCGCACTGCCTTTGCCCAACGTAATACCGTTAAACATCCAAATCTTGGGGCGTGGTCACAGCACTATCTCGGGTCAAGTCATGATACACTTCCGTCCTCTGCTTGTATCAATACTTCACCCAAACAAGGGAATGGATTCTTTCCGACCGCCTACAGTCCGATTCCCATTCTCGATCCCGATACCGGCCTTCGAAACATTGCTACGCGGGGAGGGAGCGAGGCATTGGGAAATAAATTAAAACTTTCTGAGAAGTTAAGCTCCTTTTTTTCAGCACGCTACCAGGATGACAATGTCAGGTCCTATCGCGAATTTTACGATAATACACTGAGATTACTTAAAAGTAAGGATCTCGATGCATTCGATATTTCAAAAGAGAACAGTGCTACTCGCGAAAAATTCGGTTTAAATAAGTTTGGCCAGGGGTGTTTGCTGGCTCGTCGACTTGTTGAAACTGGAGTCAGGTTTGTTGAGGTGGCAACCGATGGATGGGATATGCATAATAACCTCGAAAGTGAAATGGAAGATTTAAGTCCACCCTTGGATCAGGCATATGCTGCCTTGATTGCTGATTTGGAAGCAAGGGGATTACTGGATGAAACATTGGTGGTTCTGGCCACCGAGTTTGGTCGCAAGCCCCAATACAGCGGTAATGGACGTGGACATTATCCAATCTGTTACTCTTCTGTCTTAGCAGGTGGTGGGGTAAAAAGGGGCTATGTCTATGGTTCAAGCGATCAAGACGGAGCATTGCCGAATGATCCGGTCACGGTTCCGGACCTTCATGCAACGATCGGATGGGCCGCGGGTCTTCCCCTCCAAGAAAAATTTCAAGCATCATCAGGTCGTCCATTTCTAGTAGGTGGAGACAAGGCAAACCCCGTGATGGATGTATTTGCCTGAGGGTTTTTCAAGTTTGATCTCCTAATCATATGACGGCCAAATTAAAGGGTGTCGTCTTTGATATGGACGGTGTAATTATCGAAAGCGAACACACTCATTACAGTGCGATTTGCGAAGCAATGGGTGAGCGGATGAATCAAACCTATGAAACTTTTCTTACCAAGTGTACGGGTGGGGATGAACGCTTTGCCATGGGACGCTTGGCTGAGTTTTCCGGGATAGAATATGATGAATCCTTATTTCAGGAATGGTCGAAAAAGAAAGCTGTAGCCTATCAAAGACTGGTTGGGGAATCAGCTACTGCAATGCCTGGAGCTATTGAATTAGTCTGTTCGGTTGCCGAGAAGTTTCCGATTGGATTGGCCACTGGATCAAGAAGGTCCGATGTGGAAGCTGCTTTTTCCACTCTGGCGGGAGGAAAGTTAAACGGGTTATTTCAGTCCATAGTTACCAGTGATGATGTAGCTAAAACAAAACCTGACCCCGCCACTTATGCAAAAGCTGCAGAAGGGATGGGGATTTCTCCTTCAGCTTGTTTAGCGATTGATGATTCCCCAAATGGAGTGTCATCCGCAAAAAACGCAGGCATGAAGGTTTTGGGAATCACTGCAATTCATAACGCGTCTAGTCTTAAAGATGCAAATTGGTATCTTCACTCACTTGAAGAAGTGAGTTTAAGGGATCTTATAAACTTGTTTGAATGCGTAAGTTGAAATTAAGATGCGGGTCATGAAACCTGTTTTAATTTTAATCTTTCTTTATTATACCTTCTCAAGTTTTAGCTTTTTAAGTGCGGAACAAAATCGTCCCAATATTCTTTGGCTGGTTGTTGAGGACCAATCAAAACACTACGGTTTTAATGGAGAAAAACTTGTCCACACTCCGGTGCTGGATGGATTAGCTGCTAATGGAATTCGCTTCACCAATGCCTCTGTCACCGCACCCGTCTGTTCAACTGCCCGTTCAGCATTGATCACCGGTATGTTTCAGACGAGTATTGGAGCACATCATCACCGAAGCGGGCGTGGTGAAGTGAAAATTCAGAAACCGGACCATATCAAATTAATCCCTGAATTATTTAAAGACGCCGGTTACTACACCTGTTTAGGTTCAAGTGGGCCAGCCGCAGGTACTGCCAGCCCAAAACATAAAAATAGACTGGGGAAATCGGACTATAATTTTGAATGGAACCCCAGCGTTTTTGATTCAGCCGAATGGTCAGGTCGAAAGAAGGAGCAACCTTTCTTCGCAAAGATTTGCCTTAGTGGAGGGAAGGCCCGTTCCCAGGCCCGTTCGTCAAAAGATATTCCTCATGTTAAATCTGCCGATGTTAAATTGCCACCATACTACCCAAGGCATCCGGTGGTTCTCGAAGACTGGGCCGCTTATCTGGACACCTTCAGCCTGATGGATTTTCAGGTTGGTCAAATTGTTGATCGTTTAAAAAAGGAGGGTGAATTTGAAAATACAGTAATCCTTTTCATTACCGATCATGGAGTTAGTCATGCACGGGGGAAACAGTTTTGTTATGATGAGGGCATGATGATTCCTTTCTTTGTTCATGCTCCTAATCGGGTCAAAGGTGGAACGGTAAGAAAACAACCAGTGTTGCATATCGATTTGGCCGCCACCTCTCTTTATTTCGCGGGTATTGATATACCGAAGTATATGGAAGCCCGAACACTTTTTGGTCCTGCTGCGGTCAAACGAAAATTTGCGGTAAGTGCCAGAGATCGATGTGATGAGACTTATGACCGTATCCGTGCGGTTCGGACATTGCGCTATAAGTACATTCGAAACGGGTACTCGGATCGTCCTCATTTACAACCCTGCGCCTATAAAGACAATAAGGATACATA
>NZ_CAXLMO010000052.1:0-6033 GCF_964187635.1 Candidatus Seribacter sulfatis
TAGAACATTTCTCATGCCTGTGAAAAAGGTTTCCTAAAACTGCACCTTCATTACACCTAGGGCAACGATTTCGAAGGGTTCTAAAAAAATATTCTGTTTTCATCGGGATTCTCCCTCTTTACTAATGGACTCAGCATCTATTCCCGCTGGAAGAGTTGAGTTTGTTTTAAATTGTTCGTACGCGGAGCGAAGTTTTAAATCTCTTCTAATCCCAGTACCTAGAATTGTAGATAGAATAATAACGATAAACCAAGTTCTTTCTGAAAAAAACATTTATCTCTCCTTATAAACCGGAGGCTTCCAATTTTCAGGTAATTTGCCCTGCGGGCGAACCCCTAAAGAACCGATTGGAATACGATGATCTTTTAATTGTAACAAAGGGAGATCATCTGGAAGGTGCTTGATTCGCATTTCCTTCAATTCAATAGTCATAGATGGACCCCTGTGTACCTGCATCGCTAAAACACCCTCCAACGTCCTACCCTCTTTATGCAAATCAATTAAATCTGCAGTGGGGTGAGCGTCAATCCAGTGTCGGTGACGATTACCTTCCACCAGAACTCGATACTCATGCCACTCTCCCGGCTTGAATTCTTTTACTGAAAAAGTACCCACAATCCAGGGCTTTCCGTCATGATCCACTATTACTTTTTCTCCCGTGTGTGAGAGTATTCGCCTTCCCTTCTCTTCATAAAGCATTCCATTGTATTTGGATTGATTGGCGACCACGTCGCATTGATAACCAGTCACCACATCCAACCCGATATCCGGTCGCGAAGTTCCCCGGTATTGAATACCGCTATTTCCTCCTTCAGTGACCCGAACCTTTACACGAAGGTCAAAATTTCGGACCGTAGCCGCTTTCCATGTGATAAAATGATTCATCTTTAATGTGCCATCCGTTTGGCCAATGAGTACTCCATCTTTCTTAGACCAGTATTTTGAATCCCCAGACCAATTTCGCATTCGGTTCCCGGGAGTAATCAGACTGGCAAAACCGTCCTCACCTGGTCGGTTCGCAACCTTGGCAGCAGAAACCGGATATGGATCGGTCGACTTGGAAAGAAGTTCTTTCATCGGAGATAAGGGGCCTCCCAATTCCTTAACTCGTTGATCCGTCATTCCCCTCATTTCTTTCAGAGTTTTTGTGTATTTGGGATTGCTCGCCAAGTTAATCAGTTCATCTGGATCATTTTTTAAATCATGTAAAAATTCATAATTTTTTTCATCCACATAGCGGACATACTTAAATCGTTCACCACGCATCCCTTCGAATGCAGGAATTCGGTGACGAACCGCAAAGTGTTCGTGAAATGTATATTTACGGAAAGAGGATGGATTTGATTCAGAAATTAATTTTGCAAAAGTTTTCCCCTGATATCTTTTCGGAATTTTTACCCCTGCCCACGAAAGAAAAGTGGAGGGAAGATCGAGATTCAAAACCGATTCCTGCCGAACCTGCCCACGAACTTTTCCTTTAACCCGTGGATCATAAACCACCATCGGAACACGGAGTGATTCTTCATAGTGTGACCATTTACCGGCAAATCCCCGATTCCCCATGTGATATCCATTATCTGCGGTGTAAACAATAATGGTATTTTCAGCTAACCCCTGCTCTTCCAATGCTTTCAGAAACCGGCCAATTGCATTATCAATCCCACTGACCATTCGCAAGTAAGCCCGCATATTAGTTCGGTAGCGCTCATCTGTATTCCAACGCCAAAAAAATCGTTCCCGATTAATAGTGGTTTTTAAAAAGTCCGGTTGTTTTTCAAAAATCTCAGGATCATTCAATCGGGGGGGAGAAATCTCGTCCTCTTCATACATTCCATCCATCGCTCGTGGCCAGGGAAAATGTCCAATTCCAGGACGCCGGTCGCCATCTTCAGCATGGCAGGCATTAAACCACATATTTATAGCAAACGGTTTATCCTTGGGCTGATTTTCAATAAACTCGATTCCACGATCCACAATCAATTCCGTCTCATGGCGAAGGGTTCCATCCTCCTGTTTTTTATAAAACGGATTTCTACCAATTGGATGAAACTCATCAAAATGATCCTGAGCTTTCCACCCTTTGGGCATTTTCGCATGCCACTTACCAGCAAACCCTGTACGGTATCCAGCATCTCTCAAATAATCCACATAAAGCTTCTCCACCGCTTCAGGTTTGGCCATATCATGGTTTCCTGGAACTCCATAACTTCGCCCGGTCAATCCGGTTAGGATCGTAGTCCGACTAACCCAGCAAATTGACTGACTCACAAAGGCATTCTCGAACCTTGTTCCCTCATCGGCTAAACGGTCAATATTGGGAGTCTTGGCTAGCGGGTGTCCATAACATCCCAAAGCACTCGATGTTTGATCATCAGTAAAGAAAAAGACAATATTAGGCTTTTTAGCCCAGCTTGTTAAAAATAAACTCAGAAAAAGAAAGGAAAGGAATAAGATTTTCATTACTATAATTATGTCAGATGAATTATAATTCTTATGCTTTTAGCCGAAATTGCGACTGCTTAGTTTTTTCACTTTTCGATTTCTGGCAGATTCCATTGAGCTAGATTTATAAAAGGGTTAACGCACTCTAGATATTATCCAACTAAAATTCATTTCCTGCTCTTCCCTTTAGTTAAGTAGAAACAATTTCTTATCCTTCTTATTCATTTCTTCAATTACCTTGTTTATCATAATGTTAACGACATTCCCTCTTTTATAAATAAAGTTATTAATTATAATTTAAATTACCATTCTTATGATCTATGTTTATTAGGTATTCAATTATTACCGTGGTGAAATCGCAACTTGACCAAAGTTGAGTATTATAACTATCCTTAAAAATTATTGCTTTCTTAATCATAAACTTATCTTAATATGTTAATCACCACACTTGTTATCGTCGGAGTTTTAATCGTCTTAGTGATGATCGTTGTTGGGATCTACAACAAATTAGTCACGCTTAAAAACCGCTTTGAAAACGCCTTCTCTCAAATTGAAGTTCAATTGCAAAGGAGATATGACCTCATTCCCAACCTGATCGAGACAGTGAAGGGATACATGGCCCATGAAAAAGAAACCTTAGAAGCGGTCATACAAGCCCGTAATCAGGCACAAAGTAGCCTGCAGGCTGCTTCTCAAAATCCCGGGGATGCCACTGCAATTGCCGGTTTGGCGGGAGCCGAAGGTATGTTGGGTGGTGCTTTAGGTCGTATCTTTGCATTGTCGGAAAGTTATCCAGATCTGAAAGCCAATCAGAATATGGCAAATTTACAGGAAGAACTCAGTTCAACTGAAAACAAGGTCGCATTTTCAAGGCAGGCTTTCAATGACTCCGTTACAGCTTACAACACCTACAAACAAACCTTTCCTCCAGTCTTTTTCGCGGGTATGTTTGGTCATGGTCAAGATGGCACTCTCCTCGAATTCGAAAGCAAAAAGATTAAAGAAGCACCGAAAGTACAATTCTAACTGGATCGAAAACCCGATCCGTTCAACATGGATTTTTTTGAACAGCAGGACAAAGCCCGTGGACTTAGCGGGTATCTTTTTTTACTATTTGGGTTTGCGGTACTCTGTATAATCATTTCGATTTTCTGTTTAGCCTCAGTTGCGGTTGGATTTGAAAAAAATCTAGCCGAATTAGCATGGACCTTTGAATTAGCTGCAGTCTCTAGTGTGAGCACAATAATAGCAGTATTTCTTGCCAGTGCTTTCCGAATTAGTTGGCTTTCCTCAGGGGGAAAAGTGGTTGCTGAATCAATGGGCGGACAAAGACTGAACCAAAGCACTAAAGATCCGCTCTCCCGACAAGTCCTTAATGTCGTCGAGGAAATGGCAATTGCATCCGGTACTCCCGTACCACCGGTTTACTTAATGGAGGAAGAGGGAATTAACGCTTTTGCGGCGGGTTATTCTCCAAGGGATGCGGTAATTGGAGTAACTCGGGGATGCGCCACCAAACTAAACCGAGACCAGTTGCAGGGGGTAATGGCACATGAATTCAGCCATATTCTCAATGGGGATATGCGAATCAATATTCGCTTAACCGGTATTATTTTCGGAATTGTATTTTTATCCAGCATCGGGCGAATCCTTACCAACATTGCCTATGTTTCAGGAGGGCGCAGAAGAAACGGAAAAGACAGCGGAGGAGGTGCCCTTGTAATATTGGGAATAGGTTTACTGATCATTGGTGGAATTGGGGGCTTCTTTGGAGCAATGATTCGAGCATCTATCAGTAGGCAAAGAGAATTCCTTGCCGATGCATCAGCAGTACAATTTACTCGTAATCCGGATGGTATCGCCGGAGCACTCAAACGAATTGGGGGATATTCTCACGGGTCTAAGTTACAATCAGCTGGAGCTCAGGAATTTTCACATATGTTTTTCAGCTCCGGTATAAGTAGCATGTTTGCCACACACCCCCCGCTGCCTATTCGAATAAAACGGATCGATCCAAATTGGAAAAATTCATACCCAAATACTGATAAAATTTCCGAGATTGCATCCCAAGGCAGCGAAATGGCGGGTATTTCTGGATTTGCTGGAGCTTCTCCCAGTGGGAAAACAACCGTAAACCAAACTGCTACCCAAACTAGAACGGAACAACAAGAGCACACTCCTTCGGCCCAGACATTTCTCAAGAGCGAGGGAAAAATAGACGAAGAAAAACTGGCACAGGTACGATCCTTAATTGCCTCTATCCCAGCACCTCTGATCGAACAGGCAAAGGAACCATTTGGTGCCCGCTGTTTACTATTTGCTTTGCTACTCGACATTAAAGATCTAGACGCCAGAAAACGACAGGCCCAAATGATCGAACACCAAGCTGAGGAAGGAACGCTCTATCAAACTGAAAAAATCGAGCCCCTACTCACCAATCTTTCCTGCGAACAAAAATTGGTCTTAGTGGAAGAATCAAGGCCCGCCATTGCCGAGCTTTCGATGAATCAATTTTCTGTATTCCAAACATTAATAGTCCAATTAATCGGAGCGGATGAAAGCATTGATCTTTTCGAATGGTGCCTGCACAAGGTTATCGAGTTTGACTTTGGTAAACAACACTACCCTCGCCAACTACATGGCCGTGCATCTATCCGCAGCCGGCTTTCAGATTGTGCAGTAATTCTTGGCGCCCTCTCTCACTACGGACAGGATGGGGCCGACCCCCAACCATCCTTTAACCACGGTATGCAAGCCCTGGATCGAAGCGGGCAAATCAAACTACCTCCTAGTCAGAATTGTGGCCTATCCTCGATGGACAAAGCGATCGAACGACTCAACAAAATGAGTGCGACTGAAAAACGATCTCTAATCGATGCCTGTGCCCGAACGATTGACCACGATGGAAAGACCACCGATATCGAAATTCAAATTCTCCGTGGTATTGCCTGCGCACTGTCCTGTCCGCTCGGTCCGAATCTGTAACAAGTAAAGTAAGGAATCCAATAATATTTATTAAACTCTGATCCGGTATTTATGTAAGAGTTTTTTTGGAATATGACATTTTTCCTTAGGATTTTTTTGCAATCGATCTTGGTGCTCTTCATCACTCCGGATAAAATTACTTAAAGGCAATACTTCTACAAGTATTGATTTTGAATTTTCGAGAGAGGTGATAAAATTATGGGCTGCATCAAGATGTTCCTGCCTCCTGCTGTATATTCCAGTCCTGTACTTTTCCCCAATATCCTCACCCTGCTTATTCAAACTGTACGGATCAATAATCTCAAAAAAATATTCCATTAACTGCTCCATCGTTACCTGTCCTCGATCAAAAATGGTTCGAACACATTCAGCATAGCCGTCATATTCAGTATTAGTAGTGCTGGCTGATCCATTAGCTCTTCCCGCTTCGGTAGAAACAACACCCGGTAAATACCTAATAAACTCCTGCACTCCCCACAGACACCCCCCTGCAAAAAAAATCTCCTCCACCCGATTTTCTACATCCAGCTTTTCTTTGAAATTCACTATAATTATCAAATTGTGGTTTTTACATTGAAATGTCCATAAAGATAGAATTTGCGACCG
>NZ_CAXLMO010000053.1:0-13089 GCF_964187635.1 Candidatus Seribacter sulfatis
AGCGATTCGTTTCTTGGGGTCACAACGTTGTTGCATCGTTTTGGGCAAAGCTAATCCAATACCCGCCATCGCTTTTGTCATTTTATCGTTATTCATGCCTGCGGCGGACATCGTGGGGGCAGCGGCTTCGACCACTGGGGCTAAATCCTTCACATCCAATTCATTAAAGTCGGGTAGTGTAATGTCAGAAATGGCGGTGGTTCGAAAAGTTTGCTGGGTAGTGGGTTGTGCTTTTTTCTGTCTTTGCATCAGTTTGACCACTTTTTGTTTTTCCTGTTTTTGTGCGGCAGGTGCTGTACCTCCGTCGGAAAAGTCGGAACTCCCTTCCCCGCTCAGTGCGAGTCCCATCATCATTCCCCAAATGGATGACATTATAATGGTCAGCATAAGCAAAGAAACAAGGAGGCTATTGAGTAAGCGATACTCGCGCATGTACTTACTAAAAGCACCTTCGAGGGGAGGTGCAACCGTAACGGATTGATGATCCTCTAAATAATCTTCTTGGGGAGTTTGGTTTTCTTCGGGGTAAACTTCTTCTTGGTCCATGTGACCAAGTAATCAAAACCGTAATTAGTTTACAATAAGAATTTAAACTTTCGTCGTGGGCATGTACCGATAGTAAACTTCAAGCATCAAAATAGCCATGGTTGTTCGGTATACATCCGAGTCACCATGAAAATGGTTACCATGGGGCCAATGTCCGTCTGCTGCTTGGTTGGAAGTAACTGTTTTTTGAAAATCCTTATTCCACGCTTTCCAGAATTTGGAACCTCCTGATACGCCGGTTGCTTGGAAACAGGCTTGTGCGTTGTAATACCAGCCATACACATCGACCTTACTCCATTCTGTAATCACCGCTTCATTCTGTACAATCCATTCAAGACCTTTTTCGGCTTCTTCTGACTTGGCATTTTTCCATATTTGCAGGGAAAGGACTCCCGTTCCGGTAAGACTGGCTTTTCCTCCCTTTCCTCTTTGATAAGCAAACTTACCCGCCTTGTCCTGGCATTCTTTGACATATTTAATCGCTTTATCCATCGCCTCATCTAATCCACTGATTTCAATTCCGGTGTATGCCGCTGCTTTGAGTGCTTGGATATTCCATCCCGCAACAGATAAATCTGTGTGAGCCGCTGGGCCTTTTCCGTATGCATAGGCCC
Organism: Candidatus Seribacter sulfatis; assembly: GCF_964187635.1. Taxonomy (NCBI): domain Bacteria; kingdom Pseudomonadati; phylum Verrucomicrobiota; class Opitutia; order Opitutales; family Candidatus Seribacteraceae; genus Candidatus Seribacter; species Candidatus Seribacter sulfatis. The sequence continues at coordinate 1,161 of NZ_CAXLMO010000053.1, forward strand.
ACCCACCATTTTCATTTTGTCCCTTGATTACAAGTTCGGCAGCCCGTTTTGCATAAATTTCCAATTTTTTAATCTTGGTCATCGTGTAAGCTTCGCACAGAGCATAGGTACGAATAGGGTGCGAATAGGAACCACGGTTTCCTGCTCCCACGGGTTCGTCGGGAGGCATGGAGGTAATATATTTTATCGCCTTTTGTACGGTGGGGCCAAAGTCGGGGGAATCTTGAAGCTCACAATGACCGAGGTAACAAAGAAGAGCCATTCCTGTCATTGCTTTTTTGTGATGAGCGTCCGCCTTGATGGGCTTTCCTGCTTCATCTTTATCTTTTGCTCCCCAAGAACCATCTTCGCTCTGTGTTGCCTTAAGCCAGTTGAGGCCTTTGACGATTGCGGTTTCCGTCATTGTTTTCCCGCCCCCCGATTTTAATCGGGCGATTCGTTTCTTGGGGTCACAACGTTGTTGCATCGTTTTGGGCAAAGCCAATCCAATACCCGCCATCGCTTTTGTCATTTTATCGTTATTCATGCCTGCGGCGGACATCGTGGGGGCAGCGGCTTCAACCACTGGGGCTAAATCCTTCACATCCAATTCATTAAAGTCGGGTAGTGTAATGTCAGAAATGGCGGTGGTTCGAAAAGTTTGCTGGGTAGTGGGTTGTGCTTTTTTCTGTCTTTGCATCAGTTTGACCACTTTTTGTTTTTCCTGTTTTTGTGCGGCAGGAGCCGTACCTCCGTCGGAAAAATCGGAATTCCCTTCCCCACTGAGTGCGAGTCCCATCATCATCCCCCAAATGGAAGACATTATAATGGTCAGCATAAGTAAAGAAACGAGGAGGCTATTGAGTAGTCGATACTCGCGCATGTACTTGCTAAAAGCTCCTTCAAGGGGAGGTGCAACCGAAACAGTTTGTTGTTCCTCGAGATACTCTTCTTGAGGGATTTGGTTTTCTTCGGGGTAAACTTCTTCTTGGTCCATAATTGTAAAAATATATAAAAAAGAGTATTTTCAACATGAAACATGAATGGGATAAGGTCAAGTATGCAGGAATATTTATTTCTATTAAATTCTTTCCTTTTGAACCGAGCACACTTAAATTATGTTGTTAGCAAGATGGTAACACTTTTTTCAAACTTTAGTTTTGGTAGAAATTTTTTAATTACTATTTTATTTTTTACAGTGGCTACTTCGAATTCATTAATTGCGGAGGATAATGCTAGTAATTTACCGTCGATCAAAAAAGTAAAAGAGGGAATTTATGATTTCGGTGGAATTATAATTGATCGTAAATCCAATTCCGTTTCAATTCCTGCAATTTCAAATCAAGTCAATGGACTGGTAGAGTATGGGGTGGTTCATGAAGATGGAAAGATTCATGAATCCCTCTTTCGTACTTCAGTAAGACCGCAAATTTTTCACACCTCGCTCTTGCTTCTCAAGTTCAAGCCCGTCGAAGGCTTCTTTCAGAATTTATGGAGTGATGATCCAAAATCCATCGATTATTCTGAGAATTGCTTTGAAATTTTAGTTTCGTGGGAAATAAACGGAACAAATTATGAAAAAGAAATAGAGAAATTATCGATTAACCAGAATAGAAATGGACCGATAGAAAAGAAATCATTTATTTTTACCGGTTCCAAAATGATAGAAGGAACTTTTTTGGCGGAATCTTCGGGTTCTATTCTTGCGATCTACGCCGATGAAAGTGCCGTTATGAATAACAGTGACTACGATAGCTCGAATGACGATGTATGGATCGCAAATAAGCAAGAGATGCCTCCTTTGGAATTGCCTGTTTTGATTCGCTTCCACTTGCCTCAATAAAGGTTTTGAGTTATTTTTAGAAGATAAATTATGAATACAATAAAAGGTTTTTTTCGAGTAAGTTTATTTTTCTTTGCCTGCGGGTTTACTCCTTTACTTGCCGATCAATCTACCTCGATAAAATTAGAGATTGAGCGGGCCATTGGAAAGGGAGTGAAGTGGCTTAACCAGGAACAAAACGGGAGTTCAGGTCATTGGGGAGAAGCAGATTACCCTGCCTTAACTGCTCTCGCACTTCGTGCAACTATGGGGCATCCAGATGAGTTGGTTGTGGCCCAATATTCTGCCAATCAAATGAAAGGCTTTTCATTTTTACTCTCAAAGGTTCAATCCGATGGAGGAATATACGGAAAGGGCTTGGCTTGTTACAATACCTCCATTTGCATGATGGCATTATTACAGTCTAAGAATCCCGAATATGAGAAAATTATTCAAACCGCGAGGCGTTTTCTTATCAATCAACAATCAGATTTTGATCAAAAAGGGGTGGAGGATAATACATTCGATGGAGGAGTAGGGTACGGATCCCGTTGGGCACATTCCGATCTTTCCAATACCCATCTGGCGATGGAAGCTCTTTTTTATGCCAAAAAATCACTCCAACCTAAAGAGGGTGAGAATCTAGACTTAGATTGGGATGCCGCGATTTCTTTTGTGAGTAAATGTCAAAACTTATCCGCTACGAATAAAGAAAAATGGGTGAGCGAACATGCTGAAGATAAAGGGGGGTTCGTTTATTTCCCAGGAAGCAGTATGGCAGGGGAAAGAGAGGGGGAGAATGGTTCAGTAGCATTACGCTCTTATGGCAGCATGAGTTATGCGGGATTGCTTAGCTTTATTTACGCCGAAATGGACACTTCTGATCCTCGCTTACAAGCGGTTCGGAAATGGTTGGAGGAAAATTACGATATAACAGAAAACCCTGGGATGGGGCAGCAAGGTTTATATTATTATTACCATACAATGGCGAAAGCTCTTTCTTTGAGCGGAGTCGAGACTGTGTTAGATAAGGAAGGAAAAAAGAAAGATTGGCGAAAAGAATTGGCTTTAGAGTTATTGAATAAACAGAATCCTGCTGGATACTGGTTGAATGAAAATGGAAGATGGTGGGAAAGAGACCCAATTTTGGTTTCCTCCTATGCATTACTTGCTTTGGAAAGAGTTTATTACAGCCTCTAATTACTCCCTTTCTTCTGTTATTACACTCATTGTACGATGAAAGCTTGGTTTTTTTTACTTTGTTTTTTATTAGAACTAATTCCTTTGTTTGGGGGCGTTAAAGACCTTCCTCAATTTGCAAAATTGGATACGGATTTTGTTTATTTTAGTTTAAAAAAAGAGGATTCTCGCGAAGTTGTTATGAAAAAGCTTCGAGAGGGAGGCTTTTTACAAATTTACGAGGAACGGGATAAGGAATTGGTTAAATGCACACTTCGATTGAATAATTTCCGATATTCACTCGCGGCAAAATTAAAAAAAGATAAGCTCAAGTTTTGTTTGATTGAAGGGCAGAAAGGTTGGCAATTTTCATTTTATGAAGATGTGGTTCAGCCTCAATGGGAAAACCTCAGGGAAATGGTAATAAAAACATACGGAGTAAAGAGAGAACATCGAGATTTCCCCAATTTGAATGATGTTCCCCTAAATGACGAAGGAGGTTATCTGACTGACACATGGGATCTGAGTGATCGTTTAATCATACTGACAATTCAACTTTTTGAAGTGAAGGACTGTTGCACTAATCAAATGGTGGAGTATTCTTGCTGCACCCTGCTCATACAGCCCAAATAAAAGACAAACGAATGGGAATTTTTTCAAAATTTAAAAAAGGATTTCAAAAAGGGGCTTCTCTTATACATGGTGCTTTTGATACCCTTTCAGGGAAGGGAAGAGTCGATGAAGATAGCTTGCTTGAAATTGAAGAGGCATTTTATGGGAGTGATTTTGGGGTCGAGACAACAGAAGAGATTTTAGACTCTATCCGAGAAGCTCATCGAACTGACAGAGAACTCAGAGCAGAAGGAGTCGGGGAGATTGCCCGTAAGGTTTTGCGTACCACTTTGGAGGGGGCAGAGGGGGTTGATAATTTAGGCAACTCGGTCAACAAGCCTGAGGTTCTTTGTTTAATTGGAGTCAATGGTTCCGGTAAAACTACCACTTGCGCAAAATTGGGTTATCAATTAAAGACGGCAGGGAGGAAGGTAATTCTCGGAGCCTGTGATACTTTTCGTGCTGCTGCGACCGAGCAATTAAAGGCATGGGCAGACCGTTTGGAGTTAGAGGTTGTTTCCGGTCATCATGGTGCAGACTCTGCCGCGGTTGCATTTGATGCTTATTCTGCAGGCGAATCTCGTGGGTATGACTTAGTTATTATTGATACCGCTGGCCGGCTTCATGTGAAAGAAGGCTTAATGGATGAATTAGCCAAGATGAAGAGAGTGCTTGGAAAACGAAATGAGCAGGCACCCCATCATTCTTGGTTGGTTGTGGATGGATCAACGGGAATAAATGGAATTGAACAAGCCCGTGTCTTTAATGAAAAATTTGGTATTACTGGTTTAGTAGTAACTAAGCTAGATGGATCTTCAAAAGGGGGGGCATTAGTGGCAATTTACCGAGAGCTTAAAATTCCAATATTTTATGTTGGACTGGGTGAGTCTGCCGATGATTTGCAACCCTTTTCAATAGAGCAGTATCTAGACTCCATCTTACCTGATGTAAAAATGGAATCCGTCAATTAATCTTTCCCTTGATTAGAATAACAAAGCAATAATGAGTGAAAATGTACTCAAGACTTTAAATGTAGGGCTTGGTGAACGGTCCTACCCGATTTATATTGGTCGGGATTTAGGATCCTTGATTAACCAGGCATCCAGTAAATACTTGGGCCAAGGTAAAAAAGTGGTTTCAATAACGGATAGTGGATTAATAAAAAAAGCACCTTTATTTGCCAGCGAATTTCTTAATTCCGTTCCTCATTTAAATTTACCGAGTGGAGAAACGACCAAGTCAATCGAGCATTTGTCCAATATTTGGAATTTTCTTGCCGATCAAGGGATCGATCGATCGGGAATCCTGTTCGCACTTGGTGGTGGAGTAACTGGAGACCTTGCGGGGTTCGCCGCCGCTTCTTATTTGAGAGGAATTGATTTTTATCAAGTACCCTCTACCTTACTGGCAATGGTGGATAGTTCAGTCGGAGGGAAAACGGGGATCAATTTAAAAGCGGGTAAGAATTTAGTTGGAGCATTTCATCAACCCAAGGCTGTTTTTATTGACCTGGACTGTTTGAAGTCGTTACCAAATCGAGAATTTTCTGCTGGTATGGCGGAGGTTATTAAATATGGACTTCTTGGAAATAAGGAACTTTTTACTCGCCTTCTTTCCTTTTCCTCACCCCTTCACTCGGAATCAGAAGAACTGCCAGGAATTATAGAATCCTGTTGCTTGGACAAAGCCAGAATTGTTGAAGATGATGAACGTGAAACGGATGGTGCGCAGGGGGGGCGTGCACTGCTCAACCTTGGCCATACTTTTGCCCATGCAATCGAAGCAGTGTCGGGGTACGGGAAATATCTTCACGGGGAAGCGGTTTCCATTGGTTTAGTCTGTGCCCTTCGTTTATCGAGACGGAGAGATTATTGTACCAGTCAGGACGAGTCATCTTTGGAATCTCTACTTCAATCTTATCAATTACCAATTCAGCTTAATTCAAGCTTAGCAATTTCTGAGCTTATGAATGCGATGCAATCAGATAAAAAAGTATCGGCAGGGAAAATTCGTTTTGTTATGCTTAAAAAATTGGGTGATTCATTTGTTACTTCCGATATATCTGAAGCTGATGTAGTTGAAGTTTGGAAGTCGGTGGGGGCGACTTAACCTTTTTTTTCAATGGATATTGAACACGACTTGATGGAAGCTTACTTCGAAAGTAATGGCTTTCTGGTTCGCCAAGCAGGTCGAGTGGAGTCCGTTACAGTACGAAAAAAACCGGAATCTGTAATGACTCTGGCTATTTTTAATCCTGCTGTTTCAGAAAATTCTGCCTCTCTTGGCCTTCGTTTATACACCGGTGACCTCATTAAAATTCGATCCGCGTTAGTTTCTTCAATTGGGTGGGGGAATTCAGAATTTGTAAATGGAATGCTTGATAATGATGGATTATTAGTAAAGTTTTTTAAAAAAGAGGTAAAAGAAAATAGGATTCAGTCTGCTTTTAATCCAGGCCCTGAACTTGCAGAAAGTGGAATGGGGGCATTTTCTCGTCTCTTGATTGTTCCAGCACTCCCTCGAAATGAAGCTAAATTAAGTGACGTTCTTACCATGCTCCAGGGAATTGGCGTGGATGGTGTGTTGACATTACGATCTATGCTTGAAAATTTACTTAGACAATCCGAACCGGGTAAGAGTTATCCGGGAAAACCATTTTTTCAGGTCTTAAAATTATTAAAAGCCTACGAACTTACTAAAGAACCGCAGCTTGAAATGTTTTAATAACTAATGACAAATTCTATTCATCCAACCTCCATTGTGGATCCTCTTGCAAAGCTTGGGGAAGGTTGCACGGTAGGCCCGTATGCAATTATTGAGGAAGGAGTAGAAATGGGAAGCAATTGTGAGATTGAAGCCCATGCCATTATCAAAAAGTGGACAATTTTAGGAAAAGAGATCAAGGTTGGCCATTTTGCAGTAATTGGTGGCGACCCCCAGCATCTAAGCTTTGATTCTTCAATCCAGTCTCACGTTCAGGTGGGAGATAATGTTCGGGTGGGAGAAGGAGTTACGATTCATCGTTCGATCTATGCAGGCGGAGTAACTCACATTGGGTCAAAATCATACTTAATGGGATATTCTCATATAGGACATGATGGAAATCTTGGTGAGGAGGTAATCTTAGCAAATGGAGCATTGATTGGAGGTCATGTATCCATTGGTGATCATACATTTATCGGCGGTGGTGCGGGTATTCATCAATTTGTGCGAATTGGGCAGGGAGTAATGATTGGCGGATTGGCAGAGATTTCTAAGGATGTTCCTCCCCATCTTACTATTTCTGGGCGTAATTTAGCCTATGGCCTCAATTTAATTGGTATGAAAAGAAGACAGATTTCGAATGAAGATACAAAAGCCTTAAAGCATGCTTACCGATCGGTTTTATTGAAAAGGGGAAACCCATCACTTAGTGCCAAAAATTGCCTGGAGGACAGTATTATTTCTTCCAGTACTCTGGCAAAAGAGTTTGTTGAATTCTTTTTACTGGGGGGGCGCGGCTTTGTGAAAAGCAAATCCCAGGCATAGCAATCTAAACATGTTGTACTTTATCTCTTCCCCTATTATAAATTAATCATGCAATCTGCTTTGGAATTACCTTCAGGGGTGAGAGAAGGAAATGAAAAACTTGTGAAAGTATCTCCTTCCGCGTCCACAAAAATTTTTCAGTTAATTGAAAGGGAAGGGAAGGGCGACTATTTACGCATTCGAATCACAGGAGGAGGGTGTAATGGACTGTCCTATAAAATGAAGTTTATTGCGGAGTCTAAAGAAGGAGATATTTATGTACTCAGTGAGGGAGTTCAACTATTAGTTGATTCCAAAACAGCGTTATACTTGAGGGGAACAACTTTAGAATACTCCGATAAAATGGTAGCCGGAGGGTTTAAATTTTCTAACCCTAATGCAAAAGCAAGTTGTAGTTGTGGTGAAAGCTTCAATCTTTAGTGAGTAAATGAAGAATAGGCTTGCTTAAAAGGGGTTAATCTTATCAATTTAAAACTTTATATTCTATTATCATTAATTTGTAACTCTTGACAATTTCTAATCGCAGCTAGCCCACATGGTTAAAAAACCAAGTGGAAAAAATAAAAAACGGTATCAAAACCGTGATTACATTCGAAAGAATGATAAGATTCGAGCAAGAGAGATTCGGGTCATTGGTCCTGATGGTGGAATGTTAGGCGTTATGCCCCCAGAGGAGGCACTTAAAATCGCCAAGTCTCACCATCTTGATTTAGTAGAAGTTGCCTCGAAGGCGATGCCTCCAGTTTGCCGAATCCTTGAATTTGGTAAATACAAATACGAATTAAGTAAGCAAAAGAGAAATAAAGAAAAAACTTCCAAGCGAGTGAAGGAAGCCAAGTTTAGACCAAGGATTGAAGAACACGACTACATTACAAAACTTCGTCGATCTGAAAAATTTCTTCACCAAGGAAATAAGCTTAAAATTACTTTGATGTTTCGTGGTAGAGAAATGGAACATAAAGACCTTGGGATGAACTTGGTCAAACAAGCGATAAAAGATTTAGTGGGGGTCGGTAAGGCGGATGATACCCCCAAGCTTAACGGCAGATTTATTATTGTGAGCTTGTCACCTCTTCCACAGCACCAAAGAGTACTGAAATACAACTCACTTGATGAGATTGATGGTGAGGACGAAGAAGATGATTCCAGCGAAGACTTTGAAGAAGAGGAGTCAGAAGAGACTTCAGATTCTGAAAAGTAGTCCACACCTTCCTGATTTACCCCCTCCAAAACAATGGATTGGAAATTCTTCCTGCTTGTGGCCAGCGGAGGAGCCATTGGTTCAGTTCTTCGTGGATTAATTTCCTATTTCTGTCGGTCATGGTTACCATGGCCAACCATACTGGTCAACGTACTGGGGGCTTTTTTAATTGGCATTTGTATCAAGCACTGGGAGCAAAACAGTGAAAGCGAACTGTTTCGTGCATTTTGGATTATTGGTTTGTGTGGAGGCTTTACCACATTTTCAACCTTTGGCCTTGATGCACTCAATTTTTTAAAGTCTGCCCAATGGGGGAACGCTTTTATTTATATTATATTAAATTTTTTGGGTACACTGTTGGCAATTTACTTAGGATTCCGTCTCTACTCCTGGGCTAGTTCTTAACGCTCTTGTCCCTTGCTTCAGGAGATTCTTTATGGCAGATTGGTAAGAGTGATTATTAGAACCATATGGATAGCCTTTTTGTGCAGCTCCTTGATTTATGGATCGGTTGCGCCTAATCCATTTTTGAGACCCGGTTCAAATCGAAAACCTCCCCCCCCGGTTAAACCAGTTTTCAAACCCAAGAAGATCATCAGACCAAACTTCGCCCAGGAGGTTGAATTTAAAGGTTATTTTATTCTTAAAGGCCAAGTTTACTTTTCTGTCTTCAATAAAAAAGTGAATCATGGCGAATGGATTACCATTAATGAAAAAACCTACGAAGATTTTTTGGCTCAAGAATTTGATATAGAATCGGAAACGCTCACTATTTCCTATGAGGGACAGTCTTTTGAACTGAAACTGCTCGAGTCAAAATCTGGGTCAAGCCTTCCGCCTTCAAGTAATAGAAGTCCAGTTCCACCTAAATCTATTCCTAAGGTTAGCCAATCTAGTTCACCCAAAGTGATGCCCCCTAAGCCAAGATCTAATCCTGTTATTCCTTCTTTTTTAGTTAATAAACCTATCGGTAATCGATTTCCCGGTGCACGGGTAGGGCCATCATCGGGGGGTGGTTCAGGCAGTAGTTCCCGGGCGATGCTTCCAGGCCTTCCTTATCCTGGATTTGTACCACGGAGGACAATATCTGCAAATCCTAGTTCGCCCATTTCTAATCTCCCTTCTAATCAAGCAAACACTTCTAGTGCGGGCGGTTCTGGTTATAACTCTCGCACCTCAACGAATTCAGGTAATCCAGAGAGTTCTTCTGGCGGGTCGGGCAACCCATCCATTTCCAGTGATACTGGGCAAGGTGGAAATATTGATAATGGTATTGATTTGGATAGTCTTCCACCACCACCACCACCACCCAATATTTTACCACCCAGTCCTCCGCCCAACCTTCTTCCTGCGCGTGAAGATTAAAAGAATTGTATCATTTTATTTTTTATTTTTTTTAACTCTTTCTTCTTTTGCGAAAGAAAGAAGGATTGGAAAGCTAGACAGTGTAAACTGGGATGATTACTTTAATTTTGGTTCCAATATTTATCCCTATAATGCAGGCACGGCATATCCTAGTTTTTCTTGTGTAGGAGCAGTTGTATCAGATGACCTTTATGGTACTGGAACTTTAATCGCACCCAATTTGGTAGTAACAGCGGCCCATGTTTTAAAAAACACTTTATTTGACCCTACTCCCAACCCTTCCTCTTGGGAGTTTATTTTGCATGCCGATTACGAGAATGCCTCTGATGATAAGAAATATGCCGTTGATTCAATCCATCTTCACCCTGCTTGGGTCAAACGCTTAGATCAGAAAAAAGGAATGGGCGACGGTGACGAGCTTGGGGTTGATATTGCCCTCGTTGTTCTAAAGACCCCAGTTGTGGGAGTATATCCTGCAAAACTTCCCAATGGAGCCGCAGAATTAATCGGTGGTAAAGTAGTACTTGCTGGATACGGAACATTAGTGGATGGAATTTCAGGAGTAAGTGACAACAAGAACAGCATTAGGGTAGGGGGAGAAAATACATTAGATCGTGAGGTGATAGAAGTAAATGCTCCAGAGGTTGATTCCTCGGAGAAAGGCGGGCTGCTCGCGGTCGATTTTGACTCACCTCAACAAAGCAACAATACATTAGCGGACGGTACTGCTCAGGTAGGTTATTTAGGTACAGGTGTAAGTTCGCCATCCCCGCTTGCGATGGAAGCAAGTTCTGCCGTTGGAGATAGCGGAGGGCCTGCATTTATGTACGATAATCAAGCTTGGAGAACGGTGGGGGTGGTTTCTTATGGAACCTCAGACTCTACCTATGGCGATATTACCATCTATACTCGAGTGGCGAGTCAGTTGGAGTGGATTCAGACTTATTTATCAAAATGGGCACAGGCTAGGCAGACCGCATATTCAGGTTGGGTTGAGCTGGACTGGTTTGGATCATTTTATGCCTTGCCGAATAACTGGGTTTTTCACCCCGGGCATGGGTGGTTTTATTCCTCTACTACCGATGGAGAATCCTTGTGGGGTTGGCAAGAAGACCACCTAGGATGGTGGTGGACTGGGCTTGGAGTTTATCCTTATTTGTACTCCACCGGTTTGGATAAATGGATTTATGTAAATATTTCTAAATCTACCCAGGATCTACTTCAATATTATGATTATGATCTCGCTGCATGGGTGGATTATAATCGATCACATTGAAATGTAACTCGCACTTTTGATGAAATTTTTTATAAGCTTTTATAAATGGATCCAATTCTAAGCATTTTTAAAAAGCGGGAACTTTTGTGGCAGTTTTTACTTCGTAATGTCAAACAAAGACATCGTGGTTCGGTCTTAGGTGCTTTTTGGTTAATTGCCAATCCTTTGCTGATGCTGGGACTTTATGTTTTTGCATTCGGGATAGTTTTTGGGGGTCGCTTTACGGATTCCCCTGATGAGTCCACCCTCGATTATGCTTTGGGGGTGTTTTTGGGATTAAGTGTACTTGGATTGGTTTCTGGAACCATTGGAGTTTCTCCAGGAATTATTGTTGGACAGCCAAATTTTGTAAAAAAAGTAGTTTTTCCATTAGAGATTCTTCCAACAGCAATGATTGGAGCTTTAAGTTATGATTTACTTATAGGTTTAGGACTCTGTTTGACCGGTATTTGTTTTTTAGGTTCAGGAATTTCTCAAAACTTTTTACTCATTCCAATTATTATCGGACCAGTATTTTTAATTGCTCTTGGCTTTTCATGGTTTTTTTCTGCCTTAGGTGTTTTCATACGTGATGTTAACCATTTAGCCTCATTTCTTGGTTTAGCATTACTGTATGCAAGCGGAGTTTTTTATTCTGCCGAAAAGGCAAAAGTAGCTGCACCTGAAATATGGAAATTTTTACAATGGAATCCACTTTTACAAATTATTGATTCCTTACGAAAAGTGACCATTTGGGGTAGTCATCCTGATTGGGGAGCAATTGGATACGCTTGGTGTTTTGGGATTGTTGTTTTGCTGGGTGGTTCCTGGTTTTTTAATCGATTAAGGCCAGCCTTTGCGGATGTTCTGTAATCATTCTTGGTAGAGGTTTTTTGCCACTAATTCCCATGAATGTATAACAGCCCACTCCTTGCCCGCATCTCCTAATTGCGCCCTGAGAGTCTCATCCACGAGCAAAGTTTTTAAA
>NZ_CAXLMO010000054.1:0-13484 GCF_964187635.1 Candidatus Seribacter sulfatis
AATTCCACCCGTACATCAAGTTATGGAATTTATGATACCGAGACCATAGAAAAAGTGGTCAAACTTGTGGTCACACTTGAGTTTAAGATAGGGGGATAAAGATCTTTGTTCCCGTTGTTTTATTCGGGGAATGCAATCATTTGGTTGATCTTTTAAAAGTTTTCTTTTTGTGTAGAACTTTACCCTTTTATTTCGTTTTTACCTGTCATGAAATTATCTCTGATTACTTATAAATCAATATTCTGGTTGAGCCTATCTTCCCTAACCTGGCTGTCTTTAATGGCTGCGAATAAACCGATGAATCTTCTTCTTATTACAGTGGATGATATGAGCTGTGATTCAGTGGGTGTATACGGGTGTGAATTGGAGGGTACCACCCCCACCATGGATCGACTTGCTTCTCAATCCCTCCGGTTCGAACATGCCCATGTTACGGTGGGAAATTGTAACCCCTGTCGAAATGTAATGTTTTCCGGGTTAATTTCCCACAACAATAAAGTGGAGGGTTTTTACAAAGTGACTGATCCGGGCTGGCCTCATATGGTGGATTTACTTCAGGAAGCGGGGTATTATGCTGGAATTCATGGAAAAGTAAGCCATTCCAGTCCTTATCAACCCTATGGTTGGGATGACGATCTAACCATTTCACCCTCGGGAAAAAAGGCTCACATTAAAGATGCAAAAGCATATGGAGAATCTACTTCACGGGGAATTGAAATAGCGAAAAAGTCCGGTAAACCTTTCTTTCTTTCCATCAATATTTCGGATCCACACAAACCTTTCTGGAGCGAGGTCCGGGGCGGTGGCGAGGATCCGTATGTGCCCAGTCGGATATACAATGCGGAGGAAGTGCCCGTACCTGGGTTTTTATTTGAGGATCCCGAGGTTCGTGAAGAATTGGCTCTTTACTATAGCAGTGTACGACGGGCCGATGACTGCCTGAATGAAGTACTGAAGGCGTTAAGGAAAAGTGGCCAGTGGGAGAACACAATGATCGTCTTTCTCTCGGATCACGGAATGCCGCTTCCCTTCGCTAAGACTCAGCTCTACCACCACAGCACAAGGACACCCCTGATGGTACGGTTACCCAATGTAACCGAAGCGGGAAAAGTTGAAAAAAAGCACATGGTCTCGATTGTTGATCTTCTACCGACGGTCCTGGATTCATTGAATGTTTCCCAGCCGAAACGACTTGATGGACGTTCTTTTTATCCTGTTTTACAGGGCAAGAAACAGGATGATAGGGATTTTGTGATCAAGGAATACAATGAAAATGCCGGCCGTTCCCGTGATCCGATGCGCGGAATTCAAACCAAGACTCATCTTTTTCTTTTTAATCCATGGTCTAATGGGGAACGAGTATTTGCAACTGCTACAAATGGAACGGTAACCTGTAAGCGAATGATCAAATTGGCTGAGGACGATGAGCGAATGAATGAAAGACTGGAGCTATATCGTTATCGTGTACCGCAGGAATTATATCATGTAAAAAGAGATCCAGACTGCCTGGAAAATTTAATTCATCACCCTAATCATGAGAAAACAAAAAATAAGTTGATGGTACTTTTAGAAGAATGGATGGTTCAAACGAAAGACCCTTTGCTCGAATGCTTTCAAAACCGGGACGAACCTGATTTAGTGGAGGCATATATTCAACAACTGGAAGAGGAATCAAATCTTAGGCGGAAAAAAGAGAAACCAAGTAATAAGACCAAAAGCTCAAAAAAGAAATCCTGATCCCTAAGGGAAATTTTCCATTTATGAAATGCATAATCTTATTCACTGTATTTTTGACTTCCTTTTTTTCACTCTGTTTCGCGGTTGAGGAGGGGAAGCATTTGTTTATTTTATCGGGGCAGTCCAATATGCAGGGGCATCGCCCGGATGAAGCTTTTGTCCCAACGGTTAAAAAGGCCTTTGGGGCAGAGAGTGTGATCGTGGTTCAGGATGCGCTGGGCGGGCAACCGATTCATCGATGGTGGAAGAAATGGGTTGATCCGCAGGGAAATAAACCAGCTCAGTCCGGTGATCTCTATAATCGCCTGATGAGTAAAGTTATGCCTGCGATTAAGGGTGAAAAGTTAGGTAGTATCAGCTTTGTTTGGATGCAGGGAGAAAGAGATGCCAAGATGGGGTGGGGGAAGTTATACGGAGAGGCCTTGATTGGATTACATTCCCAGTTCGCTATTGATTTAAAATGGAAAAAGAAAGACCTGGGTTTTGTGATTGGTCGGTTGAGTGATTTTGATTTGAAAAATAAGAAATATCGACATTGGAGTATGGTGCGAGAGGCACAGGTCCAGGTTGCCAATGCGAATCCAGTATTTGCATGGGTGGACACTGATGATTTAAACGATGGGCTGAACCGAAAAGGGAAAGAAATAAAAAATGATCTGCACTATTCTGCAGAGGGTTATAAAATATTAGGCAAGCGTTTTGCCGAAGCCTGTATCCGCTTAATCAAGGAGTAGGAAATGAAGAATTTTTTTCTGTGTATTACTGGATTGTTAATTTCATTTTCCGGATGGTGTAAAGTCCGGGTGCCGGCAATCTTTTCGGATCATTCGGTTTTTCAGCAAGGCGGAGGAAATCCGATCTGGGGTTGGGCAAAACCGGGGGAGGAAGTAACGGTTTCCACAAGTTGGGGGACGAAAGATTCCGCAACTGCGGACAAGAACGGAAGGTGGATGGTGATTGCATATACTTCCAAAGCGGGTACTGGTCACGAAGTTACGATTCAGGGAGATAATAAAATCGTGCTTTCAAATGTTGCGGTGGGGGAAGTCTGGTTATGTGCCGGTCAATCCAATATGGGGTGGTCCATGGGGAACTCTTTTGAAGCGGGAAAAGAAGCCAATGTAAATTTGCCTGATTTCAGAATTTATAAATCGGCCCGTGAGCATTGGCATGAGCCTTTGTCAGAAAATCGGGATCGATTGGCAAAATGGAAATCATGCGATCCAAAGTCGGCTGCTGAAACTTCTGCAGTTTCTTATTACTTTGGCAAAAAATTGCATCAAAAACTGGGTGTGCCGGTTGGGATTATTCAACGGGCCTTTGCCGGGACACCGATTGAAGGATGGATGCCCTGGGCTATCCAATCCGCAGATCCCCGTACAATTGCCCATAAAAAATTGCTCGATGATGGATCTAATCGTCTGATTGCCCGTGGTCAGACCAAGCAGAAGGCATTAGCCAATTACCAAAAAGAATTAAAGGAATATAATGACAAGATTGATCGAGGTGAGACGATGAAAAATGCGTTCAAGTCATTGTCTCCTCCGATTATTACCAAGCCCTCCAGCATGGGTCATCAATATCCCGGACATATTTTCAATGCAATGATTGCTCCAATCCGACCTTACGCCATTCGCGGAATGATCTGGTATCAGGGAGAAAGGAACGCCAAGAATGCACCACAGGCTGAACACTATGCGAATCAATTAAAGCAACTGATCGGGCATTACCGAAACACCTGGCATGGTGAATCCTGGGGGTCAGTGAGCGATGGGTTTCCTGTTTATTTTACCCAGTTGCCCAGCTGGAATCCTCCTCAAAGCAAACCGGTGGAAGGGGTGGAGGCAAGCTGGGTAGTAAGTCGAGAGAGTATGCAAAAGGTGTCACAGGAAGTTTACAACACTGGTATGGCGGTGAGCATAGATACAGGAGATGCGATTGAGCTTCATCCCAAAAACAAAAAGCCAATCGGGTTGCGCCATGCATATCTTGCCCTTGGGAAGACATATGGGTTTCCGATTGTACATGAAGGACCAATCATTGATGAGTTTTCCAAGGCGGGCCAGAAGGTTGTTCTTCGATTTAAATCGATTGGGTCAGGCCTGATGCCAGGAGGTAAAGGGAAAATTGATTCTTTTGCGATTGCGGGTAAGGATCGTGTTTGGCAGTGGGCGGATGCTAAAATTGACCAGGACTCCGTAATCCTGTCTTCCCTCAAAGTGAAAAAACCGGTGGCAGTGCGTTATGCCTGGGCGATGAATCCATCCGGTCGTAATCTCCTTTATAATCAAGAAGGGTTTCCCGCTTCTCCCTTTCGCACCGATGATTGGCCACTTTTTGACCCGAAGGCAGAGGTGGTCGAGGTAAATAAACCGAAGAAACCAAAGGGGTATCAATCCCAAGATTGGAACCGTCCCGAAATAAAAGAATAAATTTATTCAATTTTATATGCGAGTTCTCTTCTTTATTCTACTATTCCCCCTATTCTCCTTTGGGCGAAGCCAGCCCAATGTAATCATCATTCAAACGGATGAGCATAACCTCCGTACACTCGGTTGCTATCGTGAACAGATGAATGAGGACCAGGCCTTCGTCTGGGGCAAGGGCAATCAGGTCGAGACTCCGAATATTGATTCCCTGGCCCGGGATGGATTGATTTGTACCAATTACTTTGCCTCCTCCCCGGTATGCACGCCTTCCCGTGCGTCCTGGGTATCCGGACTCTATCCCCAGGCCACAGGATCGGCGAGTAATAATCTGCCCCTTAAGGATTCCATCATCACCTTTGCCGAAGTTCTTCGCCAGCGGGGTTACGCCACTTCTTATTTGGGTAAGTGGCACCTGGATGGGGATGCGAAGCCCGGCTGGGCACCTACCCGTAAATTCGGATTTTCCGATAACCGCTTTATGTTCAACCGTGGGCATTGGAAGAAATTTGAAATGACCGAAGGCGGCCCCCAGGTGGCAACCAAGAAGAATGGAAATCCGGTTTATGATTTGAGCGATGCGGATGAAAAGAGCTTCGCCACTGATTGGCTGGTCGATCGTTCCCTGGAGATTCTCGACCGCGATAAGGGCAAGCCTTTCTGTCTGATGCTTGCCTTGCCCGATCCCCACGGGCCCAATACCGTTCGGGCTCCCTATGATACGATGTACGATCATCTGACCTTTCAGCAACCTGTTACCATGCGCAGGGTACTGGCCGCATTGCAGAACCGACCGGGTTGGGTGAGTGGTGCGTCCAATGCAGTTAAAAAATTGAGTCAAAGTACCTTGTCCCAGTATTTCGGCATGGTTCGCTGCATTGACGATAATGTGGGTAAGATGCTCGCTTTTTTGGAAGAGAATAATTTGACCGAGGATACGATCGTGGTTTTTACCTCGGACCATGGAGACATGATGTGCGAACATTGCCGGATGAATAAGGGGTTACCCTACAAAACCTCGGTGGGGATTCCCTTTGTTTTGCGCTACCCGGCCAAAGTGCCTGCGGGCAAGGTGATTCACACTGCCTACACCACAGTGGACTTTTTCCCCACTCTGATGGGACTGATGGGGATTGAAGATGGCTTGCCAACTATGCATGGACTGAATGCTTCGATTGCCTACACCAACAAGAAAAAAGAAATCGCCAAGGACCGGGTTGTTTATGTCCGGCACTCGGGAGGGGCTTGGGTTGCCGCGTTTGACCGCCGTTATAAACTGGTGATTTCCACTTCCGATAAGCCCTGGTTATTTGATCTCGAAAAGGATCCGGATGAACTGGTTAATTTTTATGGCCGGAATGAATATAAGGAAATTGGGCTACGCCTCGAAAAAGAATTAAAAAGACAGATGATAAAATACGGGGAACCTGCTCTTGCGGAAAAGAACCTGCGTTTTCAATAGGCATACACAATTTGTTTTTTTGCTTCGATTTTAAGAAATAAATCTATCATGGTGTTTCTTAATGGATAAAAATGATATTATTGGTGTTCTCGACTTGATTGGGACGATGCTAGAGATAAAGGGAGAAAATCCTTTTAAGGTGCGGGCTTATTTTTCCGGCTCGCGAACATTGCAGACATTAGAGGAGGATTTGGGAACTGTAATTGAAGAGGGGCGGCTCGGAGATATACCCGGCATTGGAAAAGCACTGACTGAAAAGATTGAAACACTTTTTACCATTGGTGAACTTGAGTTTCTGGATAAGCTCAAAGCATCGGTTCCGGACGGTCTCCTTGAACTGTTAGAAGTTCCCGGTTTGGGGGGGAAGAAAATCAATGCACTTCATCAAAAACTAGGAATTGATTCCATTGAATCCTTAACCCAAGCCTGTAATGATGGCCGGGTAGCGGAGTTAAAAGGATTTGGCACTAAAACACAGGACAAGATTTTATCGGGGATTGAAAACCGGGAGGCTTATGCGGCCCGTCATTTATGGTGGGATGCCCGGCGGGTGGCCGATCGAATTCTTCCGGGCTTACAGGGCCTACCTGAAGTCGATCGGGTGGAAGCTGCAGGAAGCCTGAGAAGGGGGATGGAAACGGTGGGAGATCTTGACTTCTTGGTGGCTTCCTCAAAACCGGAACCGATTATGGAATGGTTCACGCAGATGGAGGGAATTGTTGAGGTCACTGCTCATGGAGACACCAAGTCGAGTGTTCGTTTTGAGGGAGGAATGCAGGCGGACCTTCGGGTTGTTCCCCCGGAGCAATTCTACTTTGCCCTGCATCATTTTACCGGTTCCAAGGATCACAATGTCAGGATGCGCCAAAAAGCCCTGTCTATGGGGCTAAGCCTAAGTGAATGGGGACTTCGGCCGGAAGAGGAGAAGGATTCTTCCCGAAGCAAGGGAATGGTGGAGGCACATTCAGAAGAAGATATCTTTAAGACACTTGGCCTTGCTTACATTCCACCTTCATTACGTGAGGGGATGGGCGAGGTGGAAGCCGCCGAAAAGAATGAACTCCCTGAATTGCTTGAATTAGAGGATTTAAGAGGTTGTTTTCATAATCACACCACTGCCTCCGATGGACGAAACACATTGGAGGAAATAGCTGCCGAAGCAGATAAGCGGGGGTGGCAATACCTGGGGGTGGCAGATCATTCAAAGTCGAGTTTTCAGGCCAATGGTTTGGATGAAGCCCGCTTGGAAAAACAGGTGGAGGCCATTCGGGCATTGAATGAAAGCGGATCGTTCACCAGTCATATTTTTGCCGGTTCCGAAGTGGATATTTTATCCGGAGGGACGTTGGACTTTCCGGATTCGGTTTTAGAGACACTTGATTATGTGGTGGCGTCTGTTCACAACGGCTTGACTCAGGATGAGGAGACGATGACCAGTCGGATTATTAAGGCATTGGAACACCCCAAGGTCACCATGCTTGGTCATGTGAGTGGGCGGCTTTTATTAAAGCGGGAGGCCAGCAAGATGAATATTCAAAAGATTATTGATGCAGCGATTGCCAATCATAAAATAATTGAACTCAATGCCAACCCTATGCGGTTGGATATGGATTGGAGACATTGGAAAAAAGCAGCGGAAAAGGGCTTGCTCTGTGCCATTAATCCGGATGCCCATGCTTTACCTCATTATGACTTTCAATTAACCGGTGTGAATATTGCCCGCAAAGGCTGGCTGACCAGAAAGCATGTATTTAATACCCGATCATTGGGAGAAGTGACCCAATATTTTGGATGAAACAATAAGTTCAATCTTCCATTGCCCAAGTTTCGATAGTTCCTTAGTAAGGTTCCGTGGCAATAATTAGTTATCGTAATTTAACTGTGTCTTTTGGCGGACCTCTTCTGCTTGATGATGTCGGTATTAGCATTGAAAAGAAGGAGCGCATCTGTCTGCTCGGACGTAATGGGGAGGGGAAATCAACCTTATTGCGAATTTTATCTGGCCAGGTCATTCCCGATAAGGGTGAAAGTGAGAGGTTACCTAATTTCCGAGTGGCCAAGTTGGATCAGGAAATTCCAGTAGGAGTCCAGGGAAGCATCTTTGATGTAGTAGCAGAGGGCTTGGGGGAAAAGGCGGACATTTTGCGGGCTTACAATCAAGCATCGCTTCAATTGGATGAAAAGCCAGAAGATGAGAAGTTAGCCGATGAAGTTGATCGGTTACAATCTGAGCTCGATCGAACGGACGGCTGGAGCTTAGATCACAAGGTCGCTTCTATTATAGACCGGGTAGGATTAACTCAGGAGCAATCCTTTGCTACTTTATCGGGAGGAAACAAGAGCAGGGCATTACTGGCCCGGACTCTGGTGGGTGAGCCCCATGTTTTAATTTTGGATGAACCAACTAACCACTTGGACTTTGAAGGAATTCAATGGTTAGAGAAATTTCTTCAAAAAGCAGAGTTTGCAGTTTTATTTGTATCCCATGATCGTTCTTTTATTCGTTTTGTAGCCACACGGATTTTAGAACTGGATCGCGGGAAACTGACCTCGTGGACTTGCGGTTATGACAAATTTCTCGAACGAAAAGCAGATCTTTTATCCGCCGAAGAGAAGCAAAATGCAGTATTTGATAAAAAACTGGCGGAAGAAGAAGTATGGATACGCAAGGGAATTCAAGCACGGCGAACAAGGAATGAGGGCAGAGTTCGTGCATTGTTTAAGTTGCGGGAAGAAAGATCCGACCGTAGGGAGCAACAGGGGAAGAGCACAATTTCTTCCAACAAAGGACAAACCTCTGGACGAAAAGTAATTTCGATCAAGGATCTTGAATTTGGCTGGGATGAACAAACTCTCATCAAGAATTTTTCCACGACTATATGGCGGGGCGATAAAATTGGAGTGGTTGGATTAAACGGATCGGGTAAGTCGACTTTATTGAAACTCTTATTGAAAAAACTGGAGCCCAAACAGGGAAGTATTGAACATGGTACGAAGTTGGACGTAGCTTATTTTGACCAGCACAAGGAGATTTTGAATGATAGTTTATCTGTGGCGGAAAATGTGGCTCCTAATGGAGACACCGTTACGATTAATGGATATAGTAAGCACATACTTTCGTATTTAAAAGATTTTCTCTTTTTACCCGAGACTGCCCGGGGCCCGGTTAAAATGCTTTCCGGGGGTGAACGAGCCCGCGTGCTCTTAGCTAAGTTCTTCCTTCAACCCGCCAATTTATTGGTTTTGGATGAACCCACAAATGACTTAGATATCGAAACCATTGAATTGTTGGAAGAACGTTTGTTACAGTTTGATGGTACTCTTCTTTTGGTCAGCCACGACCGCGATTTTCTTAACAATGTGGTCAACGCTACTTTTGCAATGGATGGAAAAGGAGGAGTCATGGAATACGCGGGTGGCTGTGATCGTTGGCTGGAGGAACAGGAAGAGGCCAAGAATTCGAGTAATCGAGCTAAGCCCAGGGTGATTGAAAATAATGAAAAACCCCGAAAACTTTTAAATAAGGAAAAAGAAGCCCTCATTGAATTGCCCAAAAAGATAGAAAAGATGGAAGCAGAACGGGATCAAATTACCGCGATTATGCAAAGCCCGGATTACTATCGAAATCCAAAGAGTGATCCAGCCGATGACCAGGCAAGTTTGGAGAAATTGGAGAAAAAAATCGCCATTTCTTATTCGCAGTGGGAAGAGCTCGAAGCCATTGCTGATTGATGTTTTAATTTTTCGTTAAAATTTCCTTTTAACGGAGAGTTTAAGTATGACTGTTATAAGCCTTTTAACTACAAAGTATTCCATTTCCTGTAATAATAAATTAAGCAATCCTGTTTTAAGAATGTTGCCATACAAACAGGTAAGGGTTTTTAGTGAGCTTCATATGAGATTCTCCCTTTCCCTTTTTTTAGTTTATTTTTCAGTGTGCTCAGTTCAGGCGGAAAGAAAGCTCGAATTTAATCGTGATATTCGACCCATTCTGTCAGATGGATGTTTCCATTGTCATGGTCCGGATGAAAAGGAAAGAAAAGGGGGCCTTCGATTGGACCTCGAAAGTGATGCTTTTAAGAATGCAAAATCTGGCTTCCCTGCCATTGTAAAGGGGGATCCGGATGAGAGTGAGATTATTGCGAGAATCTTTCTTTCGGATGATGACGAGGAACATATGCCTCCCTTGGATAGCGGGAAGTCGATCACCCTAGAGCAAAAGGAAATTCTAAAAAAATGGATAGAGCAGGGGGCTGAATACCAAGGTCATTGGGCATTTATAACCCCGAAAAGGAGTCCAGTTCCATCGATTTCAGTCACCGGCCACCCGATTGATGCTTTTATTGTTGATCGACTGAAAGGAGAAGGAATGGAGATGCAGGGGCTCGCGGATAAGGAAACTTTATTACGCCGTGCTAGTCTTGATCTAATCGGATTGCCACCCTCGATTAACGAGGTTGATGACTTTGTAAATGATTCCTCTTCCAATGCGTACGAAAAAGTATTGGATCGATTACTCGGTTCACCGCACTACGGAGAGAGAATGGCACTCGAATGGTTGGATCTTGCCCGTTACGCGGACAGTAATGGATTTCAGAGCGATGGGAGTCGGGATATGTGGCTTTGGCGAGACTGGTTAATCAATGCCTTTAACCGAAATATTCCTTTTGATCAGTTTACTATCGAGCAGTTGGCTGGTGATATGTTACCCAATCCATCCCAGGATCAGGTTGTGGCAACCGGGTTTAATCGAAACCATAGGTTGAACGGAGAGGGAGGACGGATTGTGGATGAGTGGTTTGTGGAAACAGTGATTGACCGGGTTGAAACAACCGGAACTACCTGGCTCGCCCTTACTATGAGTTGTGCCCGTTGCCATGATCATAAATACGATCCGATTTCACAAAAAGAATTTTTTGAATTTTTTGCTTATTTTAATTCAAATGATGAGAGTGGTGTGCTGGCAGCCAATGGGAAAAATGGATTTAATACTGCACCCTTTCTAAAAGTTCCCAATTCTGAACAGAAAAGAAAAATTTCACACTTAGAAGACTCTTTACAAAAATCCCAAGACGAGAGGAAGAGTGCGGAATCTAAAATGGAAGATGCCCTGACTAAATGGCTAAAGCAAACCCGCGAAGAATTAGTAAAAAACAAAGCCCAGCCCAGTCCCTGGAAAAAACTTACCAATGAAAAGGTGCTAAGTAAGGGCGGGGCACAGTTCAAGAAACAAAAAGATGGTTCCTGGTTGGGGACTGGTAAGAATCCATCGAATGATACTTATGAAATTAGAAGTCCTTTTAACTCGAAGGAATTATCGGGAGTTTTACTTGAATCTTTTTCCGATCCATCTTTTAAGGGAATCAAATTTGGGCGGTCAGGAAATGGAAATTTTGTGATGACCGGACTGGAAGTTAGGTTGGAACATAAAGACAAAAACAAAAAACCAATTGTCTTGAAATTGGACAAGGCTGAGGCCAGTTATGAGCAGGAAGGATACCCTGCTATTCAAGTCGTTAAAAATGCTGCGAACCTGAAGAAAAAGGGATCAAAAGGGTGGGCTGTTCATGGGAGCAATCCTCCCAAACAGAGATCTCTCATGGCAATGTTTATGGCAAAGTCTCCGATCTCTGTTCCTGAGGGAGCGGAATTGGTGATCACTATTTATCATCAATCTGGATTCGCAGATCACAATCTCGGTCGCTTTCGTATCCAATATGCGGAGAAAAAGGTAAGTTCTTTAGATGGGGTATCTGGAATTCCAGAAAATCTCGTTCTTCTTGTGCGTAAGAATGTTGAGGGTTTAGCTCCTCAAGAATTAAACCAATTGAAAAAGTATTTTCGCACAGAGGTGGAAAATCCTGTTTCCGTAGCAGAAGTAAAAGCAGATCAATCCAAAAAAGCCTTAGATGAT
Organism: Candidatus Seribacter sulfatis; assembly: GCF_964187635.1. NCBI lineage: Bacteria > Pseudomonadati > Verrucomicrobiota > Opitutia > Opitutales > Candidatus Seribacteraceae > Candidatus Seribacter > Candidatus Seribacter sulfatis. The sequence continues at coordinate 11,540 of NZ_CAXLMO010000054.1, forward strand.
TTCATATCGAAAGTGCCTAGCACCATGATCATGAAGGAAAAGTCCGCCCCTCGGGATGCATTCATTTTAAGTCGTGGAGAATACGATCAACCGACCGAAAAAGTAGGACGGGCACTACCTGCTGTTCTTCCCCCATTGCCCGAAGGTCAGCCTAATGATCGTCTTGGTTTAGCTCGATGGCTGGTATCGGGAGATCATCCTTTGACTGCCCGCGTTTGGGTAAATCGAATCTGGGAGCGTTTATTTGGGGTGGGCATTGTGAAGACTTCAGAGAATTTTGGTTCGCAGGCGGAATGGCCGGTTCACCCAGAACTGCTTGACTGGTTGGCGGTGGAATTTGCCAAGCCTACGGCTTTACCTAAAATAAATGGAAAACCTGCACAGGCCTGGGATATGAAAGGCATGATTAAATTTATCATGCTGAGTAAAACTTATCGTCAAAATTCCTCAGCTCCGGATGGTTATTTTAGAAAGGATCCTGAGAATCGCCTCTTGGCCCGAGGTCCCCGTTTCCGGTTGCATGGCGAATTGGTTCGGGATCAGGCTTTGGCAAGCAGTGGGTTACTGATTAAAAAAGTTGGTGGTCCCAGCACCCGTCCTTACATGCCTAAGGGAGTGTGGTCCGAAACAAACCGTTATGGAAATTTAACGAACTATAAAGCAGATGAGGGCGAGGGTTTGTATCGCCGTAGTATGTATACTTTTTGGAAGCGAACCGCTGCTCCTCCGTCGATGCTTTTGTTTGATGCACCAAACCGTGAAATCTGCTACCCCAAGCGCTCACGTACGAACACACCATTGCAAGCTCTTGCTTTACTGAATGAGGTCACTTATGTGGAAGCAGCCCGGAGCCTGGCCGAGAGAATGATGAAAGAAGGAGGTGCAGGTATTCGTGATCGATTAACCACTGGTTACCGGTTGGCCACATCACGAAGTCCCGATAAGCAGACTCTTTCTGTATTACAAAAAGGATTTGAGGAAAGAAAAATTCATTTTCAGGATAACCAGGAAGCTGCAAAACAGATTATTTCCCATGGGAAAAAGAAGCCGGATGAAAATTTAGAACCCGTGGAATTAGCCGCTTATACTGTCACCGCGAATGTGCTTTTAAACTTAGACCGTGTTATCACCAAAGATTAGGAATAATTATCATGAATCAATTTAATCAGCTACTCACTTCCAAAACAAATCTTTCATCTACTCAGGATTTTTTGAATCGACGAATTTTTCTTCGTAATGGAGCGGCGGCGCTTAGTGCAACTGCGTTGGCCGGATTATTATCCCCGCAAAAAGGGCAAGCCAAAGATCCTGGTTTACAGGGCTTTCCCAATTTTCCCGCCAAAGCGAAACGGGTTATTTATTTATTCCAGTCCGGAGCACCTTCTCAGATGGACCTATTTGATCCAAAACCATCGATGGAGAATGTTCGTGGTCAGGATTTACCGGAATCCATTCGTAAGGGGCAGCGTTTGACAACCATGACTTCGGGGCAGAAAAATTTTCCGGTTGCTCCCAGTATTTTTAAATTTGCAAGGCATGGGCAATCGGGGCAATGGATGAGTGATGTTTTGCCCCATTTGTCCAAGCAGGCAGATGAGTTGTGTTTTATTAAATCAATGCATACCGAGGCAATTAATCATGATCCTGCGATTACTTTTTGCCAAACCGGACATCAGTTAGCTGGCCGTCCGAGCATTGGCTCATGGTTGAGCTATGGTCTGGGAACCGAAAACTCGGAATTGCCGTCTTATGTGGTTCTTACTTCATGGGGCACGGGTCGTCCAAATGATCAACCGTTATATGATCGACTCTGGGGTGCCGGTTTTCTTCCCACTCAACACCAGGGAGTGAAATTCAGAAATTCGGGCGATCCGGTTCTTTATCTATCCGATCCGAAAGGAATGAACCGTTCAATGAGGCGGGATATGTTGGACGAATTGGCTAT